>NZ_JBCFQL010000003.1:0-282482 GCF_041729725.1 Flavobacterium zubiriense
TTATACCTTTTTGAAAAAAACCAAACTTCCCAAAACAAAAAAACCTCCTGTTTCCAAGAGGTTTATTCGGATCAATCCGAAAACCTGTGGAGTTAGAAAAAAATTACCGCAGAGAGCGCAAAGTTTTTTACCCTTAGCTTTTATAAAAAGGCAAAAGTTCGCAAAGCTTTCTATTGATTTAGCTTTGCGAACTTTGTGCTTTTAGAAGTATTCTTAGTTGAAAATCTTTGTGCTCTCTGCGGTAAAAAATAATTAGAGCGTATGGTTTTTATGTTTCTCCACAACATTTAGCGTTGATCCGTTTATTCTACAAATTATTATTCTTAACTATTTCATCAATCGTACTTCGTAAATACCGGTAATAGACGAATTCGGTTTCGCTTGAAATTTTATTTCCAGTAGTTTTGCATTTGCTTTTAAAACCTCATCTGGAATTTCAATTATTTTATCAATAAACTGATTGCCTTCTTTTCCATCCATGGCTATCGAAGCAATCAAAACCGAATTCATATAAATATCAAAATTTTTGTTTTTATCCGAACCAAAATAAGTAAATCTTAATTTACGCGCTTCCAGTTTTGGGTTTTTCAATTCGTAGCTAAAAAAACCTTTTCCGTTTCTATAATGACGTTCTTTGTTAATTCCAGTATCCGTTTGTTCTCCTTTAAAATTATGATCATTTTCTGGTTGTTGTTCTCCAGCAGTAACTAAATCTACTGTTACCGCTTCCAATTTTATTTTTACCTCTTCTCTTTCCTTCATAGCAGCCTGTAATTCAGGTAACTTTTCTTTTGTGGTATAAGGCCAATACAACATGTATCGCGCATCGTGAATTTGGAAAAAAGGCACCAATTGTAAATTCTTAAATTGATCCTGATAAGTAATATCTGAAATCGAATACGTAAATGGTTTGTTCTTTATCTCTTTTAAAGATTGTGCTAAATCGGTAGTATTTGAAACCAACATTGGTGCTTCTTCAATTGGATAAATTGATCCGTTTGCAATATGCCCCATTCTACTTCCATCGGCTCTTAAACCTGTTAAATCAGTCTCGCCAGTAACAGCCGCTAAAACTATTGGCCCACGTACAAAAGAAACCCAGGCTGATTTGTCTGGAAGTTGTTCTGCGGTACTGTGCATTGGCAAAACCACCGAGATCACATCTCCCGATTTCCATTTTCGATGAATTGTAACATAAGAATTTGCATCTTTTTCAATCGCTACTTCTTTACCATTTACCTTAATTTTCATTTCTCCATTCGTTATCCAGGAAGGATATCTAAATTTAACAGCAAACTTTTGTGCTTTTTTCAAATCCAATGTAAAAGCCGATTGTTCTTCGAAAGGAAACTTTGCATTTTGCGTTAGCTTCAATCCTTTTTCTTTCCATTCTAAAGTAGAAGGAATAAAAAGATTCACGTACAAATTAGTCGCATCATGAGCATAAATCATTTCACCATATTTTCCGTGATTTTCTAAACCAGAACCCACACAACACCAAAAAGATTCCTGCGACTCCGAATACACACGGTAATGACGTGGACGGATAGGCGTAAAATACACAAATCCTCCATCCGGATGCTGCGATGACAAAATATGATTGTAAGTGGTACGTTCGTAATAATCCATGTATTTTGCCTGAGGATGCGCCAGGAACAAATGCTTACTTAATTTTAGCATATTGTAACTGTTGCAAGTTTCGGGACCTTCTCTGGATTCTAACATGGACGAAAAATCATTCGAAGGATTAAAATGTTCTCTCACGCTATTTCCTCCTATAGAAATGGTTCTGTTTTCGACTACTGTTTTCCAAAAAAAGTTAGCTGCATCAGCCCATTTTGTATTGCCTCCCACTTCGGCAACACGCATAAAACCAATTATCTTAGGAATTTGCGTATTAGCATGATGTCCATTTAATTTATCTTCATCTTTTAACAAAGGATCTAAAATAGTCTTATGCGAAAATTTTTCAGCCAAAACCAAATATTTTTTGTCACCCGTAATTGCAGCTACATCAGCAAAAACTTCGTTCATTCCGCCATGCTCACTTTTTAGCATCAATTGGATTTGGTCATCCGAAAGATTTGAAACTAATTTTAAACACCAATCTGATAATTGGATTAGCATTTTTTTAGCTTTTTCATTCCCAGTTAATGTGTAAGCATCAACTAAACCTGCGTAAACCTTATGAACATTGTACCAAGGCACCCATTTTCCGTTTAACGAAAAACCACCTGCATCAATCTTCCCTTTAGCGATATCAGCCCATAATGCCTTGCTTCCAGGAACACCACCTATATAGCCGTCTCCATTTTTCAACTGGCATTTTTCTAACCAATCCAGCATATAATCCAAACGTTCTCTTATTTGTTGGTTTCCAGTTGCAGCATACATCTCCGACAAAGCCGAAAGATAATGTCCGCCAATGTGACCATCCAATCCCGTATTTTCCCAATTGCCATAATTGTCTTTTAAAGGCGTTATCCCAGCCTCTTTTAAATAAGGAGCCAATAATCTATCAGCATCGAGTTCTAAAATATATTTCATATCGGTTTGCTGTGCTTTCAAAAAAGGACTTTCCAACAAACGAACTGACGATAACGGAAAACTTTGTAATTGTCCCGACTGTCCGTAAGTAGTGGCGCTCAACGTAAGCAAAGTAACTACCCAAAAATTATTCTTAAGATTTTTAAATACCATAATTTCTTGTTTTCTTATTTTATTTTGAAAAATGAATTCTCCCTATTTACTTTCCAAAATGGAATTATAAAATTAATTAACTCTTATTTTTAAAATAAGAAGTCCGAATTAACAAATGTAAATAAAACATTTATTAATTCGGACTGAAAAAAATATAAAAAATTTATCCTCTAAAATTAAAAATACAATTTGAGGGTAATTTAAGAACTAAAGAACTATTAGTTTGTTACGTAGCCTGGATTTTGCCAAGCTCTTCTTTGAGCATCTGTTAAATTTGAACCATCGTCATTTCTTAAACCATCAATAAAGGTTTGCGGTATTGGACGAAGTTCGTGTTTGTTAGCTGTAATAGCAGACGCTTCTGTATTAAATGCTTTAGCACGGGTAATTAAAGTGCCTGTTCGGGATAAAGTCTCCCAACGTTGCCATTCTCCTAATAATTCACGGGTACGTTCGTTAAGGATAAAGTGTAATGCTCGCTCATATTGACTTGCTGCTCCAACTCTTTCTATAACAGCTTCATCTTCTGCTGGTAAATTAGCAGGGAATGAAGTTAATTGCAAGCTTGAAGCTGCTGTAGTAACAGGAAGTGTTGGATTAGACAAATAATAGGTATTCATATTCAAATTAGAATTGATATAATTAGTTGCATTTGCTCCTGTATTCAATCCATTGGTCTCAAATGCTTGAGAACCATCTCTGTAGTACGATCTATTTTCTCCATTTTTCCATTCAGCACGTGCACGAATAGTGTTCAAATCACCCATCGCTTGAGCAAATTGTCCTAAACGAGCGTAACATTCAGCTCTAACTAAGTAGGTTTCTCCAAGACGTGCCATAGTAACATCACGACGTGAATCACCTCTTTCTGCCTGACGAGATCCATCTTCTGTTTTATTGATTCCTGCAAAGAAATTACTGAAACTAGTACCTGTACCAAATGTTGGAGCTACATAAGTTCCATTTTTATACAATACTAAAGAGTTAGGAGAAAAATGACCTACTTTTGTAGTCAATGCCCCAGCACTGGCAGTTTGACGAGATCCAACCGTCCATTGTGGTAAACGACTATTGTCATCTCTCCAGGTTGGACTTTGGTTTGTTGATCCAAAAGTATAACCATCATAAGTGCGATCGTCTTTAGTATTTAAAATCATTACAATGGCAGGATCTCCAAGTTGAACACCATTTGGATTAGTTCCTACAATAGTATTGGCTCCATAAACGGTTTTGAATGTTTTCCACATACGAGAATCGTTTACGTGATCGTAAACCGCATAGCTGTATTCAGTAGGACGACAACGCTGGAAATCCATGCTTCCGATCCATACACCACGTCTGACCCATCCTCCAGCAAAATTGGAAAATTGAGGAGCAAAATAATTGTAGGTACGGTTTCCAAATCGACCAGCAGTAATAGGGTCAGCATTATGTCCTGCTGCCATTAAAATTTCGTTTTGTTGTTCAGCTGCAGAATCTACTCCTGTCCAGTTTCCAAAAAGGTCTCTATAGTTGCTCGTTAAAGGACCGCGAGCATTAATAGCATAAGTAGAAGCATCAATAGCTTCGTTTAAATCAGTGTCTTTATAAGCACTGTTCCAAGCGTCATTTCGTTCAGATGAACGGAACAATAAAGCTTTTGCTAAGAAATGGGCAGCGGTAGCTTTTGTCCAAGTAATTCCTTTTCCATAGGTAAAAATTTCGCCTTCAAATAAATTATAAGCATTTCGCAAATCAGAGATCACCTGTTCCCAAGATTGCTCGTCAGTAGAACGAGTAAAATTACGCACAACCCCAACAGTTGGGGTTGTTTGAAGCACTACTCCTCCATACTGAGCCGTAAGACGATAATAATTGTATCCTCGTAGGAAATAAGCATGTGCAAGACAACGGTTTCTGATGGTCATATCAGTGATTTTATCTGCATTGGCAATAATTCTGTTAGCAGATGCAATCCCAAAATACATTTGATCCCATAATGCTTCTGGACCTGTTGCGTTATTATTGGCAGCTCCAAATGCTGGTGTTGCTCTAAAAGGAGCTAAACGGTTATCGTAAGTATTCCACATTTGGTTGGTTAAGTCATTGGCATTGGTGAACTCATCTGTTCCATATAGTGTAATTCCATAAGCCCATTCAAAACCAAAATGCCATCTGATATTACCGTAAAGCGATACCGTTAACGCTTCAAGTCCTTCTTGAGTTTCAAAATACTCAGTGGTAAGGCGGTTGGTTTGTTCTTCGTCCAGAAAATCTTCAGAACAAGAACTGAAAGATAGTCCTGTTAATAACAGCAAACCTATTCCTATATTTTTAAATTTATTCATTTTATTGTATTTTAATGTTATTACTTTATAGATTCGTTATAACTTATTTATATTAAAATCCTACTTCAATTCCCAAAACAAAACTGCGGTTGAAAATGGTTGAATTAGTATCAAAATCATACCAGTCTACTGATTGATAGATGCTACCTGGATTCACTGCTTGCGCATATATTTTTAGATTAGCCAAGCCAATTGCTGAAGTGTACTCTTTAGGAAAATTGTATCCTAGAGAGATGTTACGGATTTTTACAAAAGAAGCTTTGGTAAATCCAAGTAGTCCTGAGTTAGCGTCCATTGATCCAGCAGATGCTTGTCCTAACAATGGTTTTTGGAATTCTGCATTTGGATTATCAGGTGTCCAGTAATCTACTTGGCGTTGATTGCTCGTTCCTGTTAATGCTTCTCCGCCTAATGAGGCAGTGTAGCCCATACGCCCATACAATAGTGTTGATAGCTCAAAACCTTTATAGTTAAAAGTATTGTTCCATCCCATAGTCCAGTTTGGATTGCTGTTGCCAATGATTACACGATCTGCTTCAGTCATTAGGTAGTCTCCGTCTTGATCTTTAGGACGAACATTACCTGGTCTAAACTTACGTTTTTGAAGATTCTCATCTTCTATAGATACATTAGCTGCTGCTGCTGCTGCTGCTAACCATTTATCCATTTCAACATGATCTTCAGGAGTGTCTTGCCATAGACCTAAATTGTCAAAGCCAAAGCGAACATTGATTTGTTCTCCTATGAACCAAGAATTATCCACCATATCATTTTTTCCGTAGGCTAATTCTTCAATTTCATCTTTTTGCCAAGCCGCATTTAAGCTGCTCTCCCATGTAAATCCGCTTGCTGTTTGTACTGGAGTGAAGTTTAAAGTAACTTCAACTCCTTTATTATTGGTTTTACCTATATTAGCAATAGTTCTGTTGTAACCTGTTAAAGTTGGGATATTTACACCCATTATTAAATCATCTGTAAAGGATCTATAAAGTTCAACACTACCGCTAATTCGATTTTTAAGAAAACCAAAATCAACCCCAAGGTTGTATTGGGTAGTAATCTCCCATCCAAGTGCGGCATTTGCCATTGGAGTTAGGTCATTTGTATAATAAGGTTCATTAGTCGTAAAACCTATTTGATTGCTTATTCCGTTAAATGGAAGATTTAAGTTTCTAATATTCCCTTTTGTGTCATAAGGATCTACAGAAGAGTTCCCAACGGTACCAAATCCTAAACGAAGTTTTAGGTTGTTAATCCAGTCAGTGTTTTTTATAAATTCCTCCTGATCCAAACGCCAAGCTAAGGCTGCTGAAGGGAAGAAATCCCATTTGTATCCCTCAGATAATTGCGATGCTGCATCCCAACGCCCTGAGACAGTCAACAGGTAACGATTATCAAAACCATAATTAAAACGAGCCATGTACGAATATAGTTGACGCTGTATTATATTAGAATTCATACTAGCTCCATTATCAGCATTGGTCAAATCAATATCGCCTAAAGCATTCCATAAGAAGGAAGGTCTGGCAATGTTACTTGCTGCTAAAGAAGAGAATTCTTCATCCCAAGAAGAGGCTGTTTGCAGTAAAGTAGCCCCTATCTTGTGTTTGCTAAAAGTACGATCGTAAGTTATCATGTTATCAAAAGTCCAAGAGAAATCTCGTTCGTTTCTCAATCTGGCAAAGTTTCTTCCCGCAGTACCATTTGAATTGATTCTGTGTGAAGAGGTGCCATCAATATAAACTCCTTCCCTCCAATGACGAAAATCAGGACCAAAATTAATTTTATAGCTTAATCCTTGTAGCGGTTCCCATATTTTTCCTATTTCAAAAGTAGCAGAAATATTACCTAAAGCACGCATGGTTTGTGACAATTGGGTGCTTTTTTCCCATTCATTCATAATCGTATAAACACCATTCTCTCCTCCAGGATTAATCAATAGATTGCCATCGGCATCATAAGGGGTTGCCATATTGAAAATAGATTTAGCTGCTCCGTAGATGGCATTCGGTACAGAACCACTGCGCCCTCCTAAGGTTGACATACCGAAATCTTGTTCGCTCCAAGAGATGTTTAAAGAGGCATTCAATTTAAACCAATCTACTGGTGTAATATTAGTGGTTAATTTTGTGGTATAACGCGAATAGTCCTGCCCTCGTTGAGTTCCTTTATTACTTAAATAGCCAAATGAAGCATAGCTATTTACTTTTTCAGATCCACCGCTTGCACTGATTACATGTTCATTCATTATTCCAGTTTGAGTGACAAATTTTGTCCAGTCTGTATTAGTGACTTTAGAAGGATCCCAAGTGCCGCTTTCCCAACCTTTCAATACATTAGCTTGTGTAGTGTTAAAATCTAAAGAACTGGCAAATAATTGTGTATCACTTGCAATAGTAGGAGAATTTGGGTGTGCATATTGAAATGCTTTTGAGTCAGTCATACTTAAATTATACCCTGCCCAACGTTTGAATTGGATAAAATCAGCAGCACTCATCGATGGTGAACGATCTACTATGTTAGTAGTTGTTAATGTAGCTGAGTAATTCAAATTAAACCTTCCTGACTTACCTTGCTTAGTAGTTACAATAATAACTCCGTTAGCTCCACGAGATCCATAAACAGCTGTAGCAGAAGCATCTTTAAGCACGTCAATAGATTCAATGTCTCTAGGGTTTAAGGTTTCAATAGCAGATGAAGAAAATAAAGGCACACCATCCACTACATAAAGAGGATCGCTATTAGCAGTTAATGAACGTTGTCCACGAATACGAACCGTTCCAAGCGTCCCCGGGCGTTCGCTAGTAGTAATATCCACACCAGCGGCTTTTCCTTGTAAAGCTTCCATGGCATTACTTACTGGTCGGTCATTTAATTCTTCCGCACTAACTCTCGTAACAGCTCCAGTTAAATCTGATTTTTTAACAGTACCATAACCAACAACAACCACTTCGTCAAGGGTTTGTGAGGACTCTTTTAAAATTACTTTAAAATCAGTTTTATTACCGATAGGAATCTCAACAGTTTCAAAGCCTATGTATGAAATCACAAGGGTTACAGCTGTATTATCCACTCTAATATTAAATTTTCCGTCTAAATCTGTCGAAGTACTATTATTTGTACCTTTCACAAGTACACTTGCACCTGGTAACGAAAGCCCAGTAGCATCAACAACTACTCCGCTAAGCGTTTTTTGTTGTTGCTCACTCAAAGAAACAGCGGTATCTTCATCAGATTTTGCTTTTTGCAAAACAATTTGATTACTAACAAGGGAGTAAGAAATATTGAGCGGTTTTAAGACTCTGGAAAGCACTGTCGACAAAACTTCATTTGTCGCTTCGACACTCACTTTTTGGTCAAAAGGAATCATTCTAGAATTGTATGAAAACTTAACATCGGCTGATTTACCGAGCTCAGAAAGAACCTTATTTAAGTCCATATCTGATAATGAAATCGTTACTTTGGTATCTAACTTCCCTTGCCCTAAGCTGTTTGCCATGGTTACAGTCGAGAAAACTAGTGCTAATACAAATTGATATAAAGTCATCTTCATGAGTCGGATTAGTAATCGTTGTTTTACTACGGTTTTTTTCATAATTTTGGTTTGTTTATTAATTAATACTAATTGAGGGTATTCTAAGAAACATTTTCAAGCCCACTTTACAGAGTGAGAATGAAGCTTTAGGCGTCGGTTATGTTACAGCATATCGGCGCTTTTTTTTATTTCATAGGCAAATTGATTTAATTACATCCTTTAGATACTATAGTTATTTGATTTCCATTCATGATATAAGTAGAATTTTCACCAATACTTTTACAAATAATTTTTAATTTTTCAGGCAAAGGCTGATCTGTTAAAGAAGTAGTTAAATGACATTTTTGCAA
The DNA here is from genome assembly GCF_041729725.1 of Flavobacterium zubiriense. NCBI lineage: Bacteria > Pseudomonadati > Bacteroidota > Flavobacteriia > Flavobacteriales > Flavobacteriaceae > Flavobacterium > Flavobacterium zubiriense. The sequence goes on from NZ_JBCFQL010000003.1 coordinate 8,913, forward strand.
TTCCTGCCTTGGAAAATCGATTTCTACCGAATAAGCTTGTTCAATAGTTTTAAAAATTTGAGCCACAGGAATATCTGTAAACTCAAAACTAAATTGTTCAATACTTCTAACTGAGCTAGTGATGGATTTATCCAAGGTAATATTGGTAATTTTATTAAAAGTTTGATTTTTACGTATAAAGCGAAGTGCCTGATTGGGCAACAACACTATTTCTTTTTGTCCTGAACTGAAATTATCTTTTTCAGAATTTACTTTTACTTTTCCTGTTCGCACTAAAACCTCTACATCAGATTGATTCTTGTAAGCTATAATTCGAAAGCTAGTCCCTACTACTTTAGTCACTATTTCATTCGCATAAACAAAAAATGGTTTTTTAGGATTTTTACTAATTTCGAAAAAAGCTTCTCCTGACAAATACACTTTTCGCTCATTACCTGTAAAAACTTTAGGATAACTCAACTTACTTTTGGGTTGTAACAATACCGAACTTCCGTCAGATAAGGTTATAATTTGTGGTTTATTAGAATTATTAATTTGTTCCAATAAACCATCTTTATCAGTATTAGCAACTGTTTGTTCGTAATACGAATTATCGTTTTCCGTAGCAAAATAAGTATTATAAGCATAAACTGAAAGTAAACCGAAAACTAAGATGGCAGCCATTTTTCTAAACCAAGTAGTATTCCACAATTGAATTAGTTTTTGTTCCATTTTTCGGTCTTGCTCTTTTTGTTCGATTTTCATCCAGGTATTTTGCAAAGCAGCATCGACCTGTTCTTGAGATAAATTGTCTTCAGGAACTTTCATGGCCAATAACCACAAACGAGCTTCTTGTACTAGTTTAGCTCTTTTAGGATGTTCCAGAGTCCATTCTTCCCAACCCGCTACATCATTTTTTGACTTCATCCACAATCGGAATGATTCGTCTGCCAAAAAATCCTCTATTTCTATATATTGATTTCGTTTTTTCATTTTAAAAAGTGTTTCTGCTACCATAAAGGACAGCCACTAGATTATATACTCATTAATTTTATTTTTATTTTTATTTTTCTAAATCATATACAATTTGTCAATAATACTATCAGTAATCCAAAAGTCCCTTTCCATTCCTTACGAATATTGACTAATGCACGATGCAATAAGTTATTAGCCGATTGATAATTGACATTCAATATTTCCGCAATTTCATCTACACTCAAACCGTGATGGTATCTTAAATACAAAGCTTCTTTTTGTCTAGTAGGCAAATCGTTTACTAATTTATTGAGTTGAGCTACTTTTCCTGCGGTCAACTCATCCGAAATTAATTGATGCTCTACTGAAAAATCAAACAAAAAAGCAATTGCATCTACTGATTTTGATTTATTAAAAACCTTATCTCGTTCTTGTAAACGCACAATGCGTTTGCGTACACAAGACAACAAATACGCTTTTACTACCACAGTATCGCTAAGGCTATTGCGATACACCCAGATGTCAGTAAAAACATCCTGTACACAATCTTGAATTTTTTCGGAAAATGGTGAAAATGAATTCCCATACTGAATTAAGTAGCTATAATATCTTTTAAAAAGCGTAGAAAATGCTTTTTCATCTCCCGCTTTTAATTCGACCCATAACTCGTTGTCATCAAGAACAGCCTTATTTAAAATTTGATTTTTCAAACTCAAAAATTTATTGTTTTTTACTTTTATCTGAGAACTCCTATTTGTGTAAATTTAAAAGAATAAAAGAAGAGTTGTTACCTTGATAACAACTCTTGCCCTCTAACTAATATGACTAACCAAATCACATTTATAAAAAAGATCTTTTATACATAAAGGACACTTTTTTTATAATATACTCATTAAATTATATATTTTTTTTCACTTTGAATAAAAATAACTTACCCAACTCTATTCACCTCACATTTAAAGCTATTTTCCCACCTTTATTCCAGTAAATTTGAATTAAATAAAAATTTAAATTTAAATATAATTGTTAATTTAATATATTTATGCAAATTATATATATATGGAGGTAATTATCTGCCCAAAATGCCAAAACAATAAAACAGTAAAAAGCGGAATTATTAACAATAAACAAAGGTACTTATGCAAAAATTGCAACTACTTTTTTACTGTAAATAAGATAGGTAAAAAAATTGACGATTACTATGTTACTAAGGCATTACAACTTTATCTTGAAGGATTAAGCTACAGAGAAATAGAACGGATCCTTGGTGTTTCGCATGTAAGCATTAGCAACTGGATAAAATCCTTCAATATAAAAAAACCAGCAAACACAAACTACCATCCGACTTATAAAATATTAAATCACTTAGAACTAGTAGAATATATAAAAAACAAAGAGATTCTTTCAGGAGCAGGAATGATTATTACTGAACTTGGCGATAAATTTATGGTCATAAAATGGGAACGATTTAAAAAATAACTATATCCTTTACAACTATATATAGCTTATTTTGTTTTACAAACAAAAAATCTGAATTTGCTGGTCTATTAAACCTAAATTAACCTTAAATTTTTTAAACCAAAATGGAACAAATATTAAAAGACACTACTGCCAATCCAGCACCGCTAGGACTTTTTGGCTTCGGAATGACTACTATTTTATTAAATATTCATAATGCTGGATTCTTTGAGCTGAATGCAATGATTATGGGAATGGGAATCTTTTTTGGAGGAATCCAGCAGGTTATTGCCGGAATTATGGAATGGAAAAAAGGGAATGGGTTTGCTACGGTTGCATTTACTTCTTATGGTTTCTTTTGGTTAACACTTGTTGCATTATGGTTGCTGCCTTTAATGGGAGTTGAAAAACCCGATGGCGCTTCTATGGGATGCTACTTAGCGATGTGGGGATTGTTTACTTTTGCCTTATTTATAGGAACATTGAACGGAAACACTGTTGGAAAACTTATTTTTGGCTCACTTGTAATTCTATTTGGACTATTATCAGCAGCCAGTTTTACTGGAAGTCAAGAAATTCACACCATTGCGGGTTACGAAGGGATTTTATGTGGCTTTTTTGCTTTTTATGAAGCTGCCGCAATTGTAATTAATGAAAAACTAGGCAAACAAGTATTGCCTTTGTAAAAAATAAAAATCATAAAACACACAATAGCTTTAATTTACTAAAGCTATTGTGCTTTTCATTTCAATGAAAAAAAGACATGAACAAAAATTAATTATTCTATCAATGTTAATGATTTTAGCATTGAACATTCCGCTTGTCTTATTATTTGATAGCTCAAAAGCTTTGTTGGGTTTTCCGATTACCTACATCTATATTTTTTCGGCTTGGTTATTTTCAATTGCCACAACCTACTTAATTATCAAAAAATATTATGAGTAGTCTTGGGCTTTTATTGATTTTAGCCATTTATGTAGTAATGCTATTTTACATTGCACATTGGTCCGAAAAAAGAAGCCATTCTAAATGGACAAACAATCCTTATATCTACTCTTTTTCACTTGCTGTTTACTGTACCGCCTGGACGTATTACGGCAGTATTGGGTTAGCCGCAAATTCTGGATTAGATTATTTGCCTATTTATTTAGGGCCAATAATTATCATTCCAACTTGGATTATTATTCTTAAAAGAATCATCAGAATTTCGAGAGTTAATAAAATAACCAGCATTGCCGATTTTATTTCGCTGCGTTATGGCAACAGCCGTTCATTAGGAGCCTTAGTTACCTTAATCTCTATTTTTGGGATTGTGCCTTACATTGCTTTACAACTAAAAGCCATTTCGGATACTTTTCATATTGTATCTAAAACAGAAGCCAGTTCTAATATTTTTATGGACAATACCACTTACATCTGTATTGCCTTAGCCTTATTTGCTTCTTATTACGGAAATAAATATGTAGATGCTTCCGAAAAAAGGCGCGGAATTGTAACCGCCATCGCTATTGAATCCATCTTAAAATTAGTCTTCTTTTTAATCATTGGTGTTTATGTCACCTACTTTGTTTTCGATGGTTTTGATGACATTTACAACAAAGCATCAGTCTTAGAAAATTTCGATAAAAAAAACACTATTGGCAATTTGACTAACGGACTTAATTGGTTTTTCCTATGTCTAATTTCTATGTTTGCCATTTTTATTCTGCCAAGGCAATTTCACACCGCTATTGTCGAAAACAATCAAGAAAAACACATCCGAACCGCCATTTGGCTACTCCCACTCTACTTATTGCTTTTCAATATTTTTGTTTTTCCAATAGCCTGGGGAGGAAACATTCTTTTTGGAAATCAAGGTTTAAATTCTGACACTTATTCATTGCTGATTCCGCAACATTTCAACAATAATTTTTTAACCGTATTGGTGTTTCTGGGAGGATTTTCGGCGGCCATTTCTATGATTATTGTTTCATCAATAACACTAGCCACCATGCTTAGTAACAACCTTTTAATTCCTTATGGTTTTATAGGTTCGTTAGAAAACACTTCGCAAGAAAAAAATACCAAAAGAATTGTGCTGAGTCGTAAAGTAGGAATTTTTTCATTGATAATATTAGCTTATATTATCTATCGGGTGTTTGTTTTAGATTACACTTTAGTTTCTATCGGTTTGGTGTCTTTTGTTATTATAGCCCAATTAGCTCCTGCTTTTTTTGGCGGAATGTTTTGGCGAAGAGGCTCTAAAAAAGGAGCTGTAACAGGAATTATTCTTGGATTTTTAATTTGTTTTTACACCTTATTAATTCCTTATGCCCTTGGAACAACTAATTCAGCAAGTACCTTTGTACAAGAAGGACCTTTTGGAATAGTGTTATTAAAACCTTTTCAGCTATTTGGATTGGATTATTTGGACCCTATTCCGCAAGCGGTTTTTTGGAGTTTATTAGTTAATTTACTCAGTTATCTTGCGGTTTCGGTAAGTTTTAGCGGAAATTACAGAGAACGCAATTACGCCGAAATGTTTGTAGACATTGACAAATACATTACCAATCATGAGAATGCGTATGTATGGAAAGGAACTGCCAATATTTCTGATATTGAAAAAATACTGGAACGTTTTCTTGGCATCGAAAGGACTAAACGTGCGCTGACCATCTTTAATTTAAAATACGATATTGACAAAGACAACAAGATTGCCGATGCTCGTTTTATCAAATTTGCCGAAAATTTATTAACAGGACATATTGGTACGGCTTCCGCCAAAATAGTAATTGCGAGCGTTGCCAAGGAAGACAAAATCAGTCTGCCTGAAGTATTACGCATCTTAGAAGAATCCAAAGAAAATATTGTCATCAACAAAAAACTGACTGAAAGTTCGAATGAATTAAAAAAAATATCCGAACAACTTCAAGTTGCCAATAAGGAACTCATAAATAAAGACATTCAAAAAGACGAATTCCTCGACACCGTAACTCACGAATTAAGAACGCCAATAACAGCGATTAGAGCCGCAACTGAAATCCTGCATGATGACGAAGATATTCCTGCAGAAGTACGTCAAAAATTTTTACAAAATATCATTTCCGAATCAGACAGACTGAACCGTTTGATTGATAAAATATTAGATTTAGAAAAATTTGAAACAGGAAAACAAAAAATTTATCTTTCTAAGAATACCATTTCCAGGACAATCAACAACACATTGGATTCGTTACAACAATTAATACTAAACAAAAATATAAGTATTGAATTCGAAAAAAAATCAAGCGAAATCAAAGCTTTTTATGACGAAGAACGCATCATTCAGGTGCTTCATAATTTGTTTTCGAATGCGATAAAATTTTGTCCCGATATTGATGGAAGAATTAGTATCAAAATTATTGAAGACCACGAATTTATTGCGATAAGCATACACAATAACGGAAAAGAAATCAAGCCCGAAGACTTAGAAGCCGTCTTTGATAAATTCTATCAGTCTAGAAATCAAAACATTAAAAAACCTATTGGAAGTGGCTTAGGATTAGCCATTTGTAAAAAAATAATTGAACACCATAAAGGAAAAATCTGGGCAGAAAGTTCAAATAGTAATGGAACAACTATTACTTTTACATTGCCCAATTACAATACTAGCGAAAAATGAAAAGAATATTAATTGTTGATGACGAACCCAATATTGTGATGTCACTCGAATATACTTTTAAAAAGAATAATTTTGAAGTATTTATTGCGCGCGATGGACAAGAAGCTTTGGACATTTTAAAAAATCAACTTCCTGACATTATCATTCTCGATGTCATGATGCCAATGGTCGACGGCTACAGCACATTGGAACAAATAAAAAAAGACGACCGATTAGAGAATTGCAAAGTCATTTTTCTTTCGGCAAAAAATAAAGAGACAGACATTGAAAAAGGACTATCACTAGGTGCAAATTTGTACATAACCAAACCTTTTTCAGTAAAAAAACTAGTTGAAAAAGTACAGGAATTAATAAACTAACAAAACTAAATATACCAAAAATCATGAGTCGTTATAAAATAAGTAATTTCGAAGAATACTTTAAAGAGTACAAAAAGTCAATCAAGGACCCAAAGAAATTTTGGGACAAAATTGCCTCAGAAAACTTTACTTGGTACCAAGAATGGGACAAAGTAGTGGATTTCAACATGGCAGAAGCTGAAATAAAATGGTTTGTAGATGCAAAAGTGAACATTACTAAAAACTGTATTGATCGCCATCTTGCTAAAAAAGGAGACAAAGCAGCCATTATTTTTGAACCAAATAATCCTGATGAAGCATCACAATCAATTACCTACAATGAATTGCACCAACGTGTAAGTAAAATGGCAAATGTTTTATTGAGCCAAGGTATTCAAAAAGGAGATCGTGTGTGTATTTATTTGCCTATGATTCCGGAACTAGCCATCACAACATTGGCCTGCGCCCGTATTGGAGCCATTCACTCTGTGGTTTTTGCAGGATTTTCAGCATCAGCATTAGCTACCCGAATCAACGATAGCGAATGTAAAATGGTCATTACTTCTGACGGCGGATATCGTGGAAATAAAACCATTGATCTCAAAGGAATTGTTGACGAAGCATTAGTGAACTGCCCATCTATTGAAAACGTTTTGGTTGTTCAAAGAACCCAAACTGACATTCAAATGAAAGAAGGTCGTGACCAATGGTTAGCACCACTTTTAGAAAAAGCCTCAGACAACAATGCTGCCGAAATTATGGATGCCGAAGATCCATTGTTTATCCTTTACACTTCGGGTTCAACAGGAAAGCCAAAAGGAATGGTGCACACCACAGCAGGTTATATGGTTTATACGGCTTATACTTTCCAAAATGTTTTTAACTACGAAGAAAATGACATTTTCTGGTGTACTGCTGATATCGGTTGGATTACCGGACATTCCTATATTTTATACGGTCCGTTATTGAATGGCGCTACCACAGTTATTTTCGAAGGCGTCCCTTCTTATCCTGATTTCAGTCGTTTTTGGGAAATTATAGAAAAACATAAAGTAAACCAATTCTATACTGCACCAACAGCCATTAGAGCTTTGGCCAAAGAAAGTATTGATTATGTTCAAAAATATCCTTTAAGCTCGTTAAAAGTAATTGGATCTGTAGGAGAACCTATTAACGAAGAAGCTTGGCACTGGTACAACGATCACGTAGGCGGAAAACGTTGTCCAGTGGTAGATACTTGGTGGCAAACCGAAACAGGAGGAATTCTTATCTCACCAATTCCTTTTATTACACCAACAAAACCAACCTATGCGACCTTGCCACTTCCGGGAATCCAAGCGGTTTTAATGGACGAAAAACGCAACGAAATTGAAGACAATCAAGTAGTGGGAAGTTTGTGCATCAAATATCCATGGCCAGGAATTGCCAGAACTATTTGGGGCGACCATCAACGTTATAAAGACACCTATTTCTCAACTTTTCCAGGGAAGTATTTCAGTGGCGACGGTGCTTTGCGCGACGAAGTAGGTTATTATAGAATTACAGGTCGTGTGGATGATGTCATTATTGTTTCAGGACATAATTTAGGAACAGCTCCAATTGAAGATGCCATCAACGAACATCCAGCAGTTGCCGAAAGTGCCATTGTAGGTTTCCCTCATGACATTAAAGGAAATGCGCTCTATGGTTTTGTAATCCTCAAAGAAGCAGGTGAAAAACGTGATAAAGAAAATTTGGCTAAAGAAATCAACCAACACATTTCTGATCACATTGGACCAATTGCCAAATTAGATAAAATTCAGTTTGTATCTGGTTTACCAAAAACACGTTCTGGAAAAATCATGCGACGCATTCTTCGTAAGATTGCCGAAGGTGATTATTCTAATTTTGGGGATACCAGTACTTTATTAAATCCAGAAATTGTGGAAGAAATTAAAAATGGTAGAATTTAAAACTTTTTAACACAACTATCTGGAAACACATTGATATTATTTGCCAACTTTTTAAAAGTTGGCAAATATTAACTTTGAATTAGAAAAACCAACAAGCTGCTCCATAACAAGAGCAGCTTGTTGGTTTTTATAAAAGAAATATTCAAGGCAAATTTGAGCAAAAATCGGTTTATTTTTGCTACATTCGTTAACTAAGAATCAACTATTGATAGCTTAATTTAACCCGTTGGGTGAAATCATCAAAAACGTCAGTTCGTGTGTTTTTTGCGTAATGAAATGAAGCGAAAAATGTATCGAGAACCGTTTTCTATTCAATATTTTCTTGTTCTCGATACAAATTTTCCGAAAAAGCTGTCGCGTTTTCTGAAAATTCACTCGAACTGACGAAAATTTAATATCCAAAAACAATTTCACCCAACGAGTAGCTTAATTTATTATGAAATAGCAAATTAATTTTCAACCCTAAGCTTTGTTTTTATGCAACTGTTTTAATTTCCTATTTTATGAATACTGATACATTAATACAAAGAATAGAACCTCCTTTTTGGTTTTCTGGAATGCATAATCCCGAACTTCAAATTCTTTTTTACGGATTTAATATTGCGCAATGCCAAATTACAATAACCAATAGCACCGCTATTACCAATGTAAAACGTACTGAAAATCCCAATTTTATTTTTGTAACAATCAATACCCAAAAGATAAGTTCCAACGAAATTGATTTTATATTCAGACTCAAGGACAAATCCACTTTCATCCAAAAATATGAGTTAAGAGAACGATGGAAAAATTCTTCACTTCGTAAAAGTTTTGATTCCTCGGACACTATTTATCTTTTAATGCCGGATCGTTTTGCTAACGGAAATAAAAACAACGATAACGACAGTAATACCGTCGAAAAATACAATCGGGAATTGCCTGGAGGAAGACATGGAGGCGATATTGAAGGCATTATTCAGAATCTGGATTATATACAATCTCTTGGAATGACTGCCATTTGGAGCACACCACTTTGCGAAGACAACGAAGCTGAATTCTCATATCATAGTTACGGTCAATCTGATGTGTACAAAATCGATCCTCGTTTTGGAACAAATGAAGATTATGTTCGATTATCAGAAGAAGTACACCGCCGTGAATTAAAATTAATCATGGATTATGTTACCAATCATTGGGGATTATCGCATTGGATGGTCAACGATTCACCAACAAATGATTGGATTCATCAATTTGAAAATTACACCCAAACCAATCATAAAAGAAGTACCATCAGCGACATCAATGCTTCAAAAATTGATCGAACCATTTGCCTTAACGGCTGGTTTGTTCCCACCATGCCCGACTTAAACATTCGAAACCCTTTAGTTCTCACCTACCTTTGCCAAAATGCCATTTGGTGGATTGAATATGCAAATTTAGACGGATTTAGAGTCGATACCTACAACTATTCTGAACCCGAATACATTTCTAAATGGACTAAAGCTATAACAGACGAATATCCTAATTTAAATCTCGTTGGCGAAATTACCTTGCGCAATCAAGGACTCCTTTCGTATTGGCAAAAAGACAGTCCAATTGCTAAAATCCAAGATTTTAATTCCCATCTACCTAGCGTAATGGATTTTGCCCTATCGGATGCGATACAAATTGTTTTCAATGAAGATGATGATACTTGGGATCAAGGAATAACAAGAGTGTACGACCTGCTTTCGAAAGATTTTTTGTTTCCTAATGTGAATAATCTATTGGTTTTTGGCGAAAATCACGATACCAAAAGACTCCATCATATTTACAATAATGATATTCGAAAATACAAAATGGCAATGACGATATTAGCAACCATTAGAGGAATTCCTCAATTGTATTATGGCTCTGAAATTGGAATGGCTGGCGATCAATATTTAGGCGATGCGGATATTAGAAAAGATTTTCCCGGCGGCTGGGAGAACGACGAAAACAACGCTTTTAACCCCGAAACTCGCTCCGAATATCAAAAAGCATACTTTGATTTTACTTCTAAATTATTCCACTGGCGAAAAACTAATACTGCCGTACATTTTGGAAAAACTACACATTATATTCCAGAAAATAATGTCTATGTATATTTTAGATACAATACCAATCAAGCTGTGATGGTATTGATTAACAATAATCCCGAGTATCAAGAAATTCAAACTGCCCGTTTCAAAGAAAATATTGAACATTATAAAACTGGGAAAGAAGTACTTAGCGATATGATTTTTGATTTGTCTCAAAGTATTTCCATCGAAGGAAAATCGGCTTTAATTTTAGAATTAGAATAAACATTTTACCGCAGAGGCAGCAAAGTTTTACGCAAAGTTCACCAAGCTTATTAAAAACATTACATTCTCTATGCTAGTTTGCAAATCCGTTAAAATCTGCGTGCCAAAACTCACCACTAAAAACTCAAAAAAATAAAAACTCAAAAAAATAAAAAGTCCAAACTTTGTGCACCTTGCGTAAAACTTTGCGAACTTTGCGGTCAAAAAACTTTATGCTCAAAATAGGTCATCGTGGCGCTAGAGGATACGAACCTGAGAATACTCTAGTTAGTTTTCAAAAAGCAATGGACTTGCAAGTCGACGGCATTGAACTCGATGTACATTTGAGTCTCGATGGTGAACTTATGGTTATTCATGACGAAACGATCGACCGAACCACAAATAGCAAAGGCGAAGTCAATACATTTACCAGAGCTGAATTACAAAATTTAAACATTGAGAACAATAATAAAATTCCAACATTGGAAGAGGTTTTTGATTTAGTAAATCGTCGTTGTTTTATTAATGTCGAATTAAAGAGTTTCGATTCCGCCGAAAAAACGGTTACTTTAATCGAAAAGTACATTCAGGATAAAAACTGGGAATACAGCGATTTTATCGTTTCAAGCTTCGACTGGAAAGCATTACAAGATGTAAATTTAAGAAATCCAAAAATTCCTATTGGCGTACTTACCGAAGCAGATTTAGACGAAGCTTTGGCTTTCGCCAAAATCATCAAGGCAAAATCCATTCATCCAGATTTTCAATTATTGAGTAAAGAAAATACAGCTCAACTCCAAGAAAAGGGCTTCGAAGTTTTGCCTTGGACGGTTAATGAACCAGCCGATATAAAAAAAATACAATCATTTAACGTAAACGGAATCATTACTGATTTTCCAGATAGAATATGAACCAAAAATTTGACATCATAATTGTTGGCGGTGGCGCAGCAGGATTTTTTACTGCTATAAATATCGTAGAAAAAAATCCGAAGCTAAAAGTAGCTATTTTAGAACGCGGTGCCGAAGTATTGCAAAAAGTACGCATTTCTGGCGGTGGTCGTTGCAATGTAACCCATGCCTGTTTTGAACCCAACGAATTGGTTAAATTTTATCCTCGTGGTGAAAAAGAATTACGAGGTCCTTTTCATCAATTTTGTTCTGGGGACACCATAGAATGGTTTGAAAAACACGGAGTAGAGTTAAAAATTGAAGAAGACGGCAGAATGTTTCCTGTTTCAAATTCATCACAAACCATTATTGATTGTTTCCTAAAAGCAACTCAAAAATTAGGCATTAGCGTGCTAACTGGACAAGCAGTGCAATCGATTTTCAATCCCGAAATTTCGGGAGAAAATCATTGGAAAATAGAAACTCAAAACGAAAATTATCTCGTTGGAAAACTCATCTTGGCTACAGGTAGCAATCCGAAAATTTGGGAAATGCTACAACAGCAAGGTCATGCCGTTGTAAATCCAGTTCCTTCCTTGTTTACGTTCAATATTAAAGATGCTCGAATTGCGGCATTACCAGGAGTTGCCACACCAGTTTCGGTAAAAGTAAAAGACACAAAACTAACTTCAAGTGGCCCTTTATTAATCACACATTGGGGAATGAGCGGCCCAGCTATTTTAAAATTATCAGCTTGGGGAGCTCGAATTTTACATGACAAAAATTATCAGTTTACCATTTTTGTGAATTGGCTCAATGATGTCGATACTGAAGAAGCCGAACAACTTTTGAAAGATTTAAAACAAGAACACGCTAAAAAAACGGTGGCTAAAAAATCGCCTTTTGAAGTAAACAATAGACTTTGGGAAAGCTTAGTTCTGGCTTCGAATATTCCTGTAGAAACCAAATGGGCTGATTTGTCGAAAACACAAATACAAAATTTAGCCAATCAATTAACCAATTCCGTTTTTCAAGTCAATGGAAAAAGTACTTTTAAAGAAGAATTTGTAACTGCCGGCGGAATCGATTTAAAAGAAATTAATTTCAAAACCATGGAAAGTAAATTACACAAAAACCTTTATTTTGCTGGAGAAATCGTAAATATTGATGCTATTACAGGAGGATTTAATTTCCAAAATGCCTGGACCAGTGGATTTATTTTAGCAAATGCGATTTAACATAAATTTACCCAAAACGCTCAAAATACTTCAGCAAAAAAAAGTAATTTTACTTACAAATTTCAAAATTCGATGAAACTAAAATTCCTCCTACTTCTGTTTGCTTGTACTAATCCGTTCCTTTATTCTCAAACCCATAAATTACTTAGAGGAAAAGTGATGTCGGATAACTTCGTACTCGAAAATGTTGATGTAATCAATAAAGACACACAAACAGGCACTAGAACCAATGAAAAAGGAGAATTTATACTTTCAGCAAGTGTAAACGATAGTATTCTATTTTATGTAAAAGACTATACTTTAAAAGGAATTAAACTAAGTTTAGAAGATTTAGAAACCAATAATATTATTATTCGAATTGAAAAAACTCCCGAAGAACTAAAAGAAGTTATCATTCATCGAGTAGATATTGATTGGGAATTTGACAAGAAATTAGAGCGCCAAAAAAGAGAGGAAGCTGGAGTTCGCAGAAGAGCAACAGCTTTAAAAGTTCAAGGTGTCAATAATGGCACGATAGAGAACGGAATGGATTTTGCGAAAATTGGAAAAATGCTTTTTGGAGGATTATTCAAAGGGAAAAAAGAAAAAGCGGTTGATCCCGAAGAATTTAATGAAGTAGCTAAAACCAGCTTTGATGAAAAATTTTACACCGAAACTTTACAATTAGAAAAAGAAGAAATAGAACCCTTTCTTACTTTTTGCAATTTTGATCCTGAATCAAAAAACACTTTATCCGAAAATTCAAATGATCTGATATTAATGGATTTTCTTTATAAAAAAAGTATTGAATTCAAGAAAATACACGCTCCAGATTAATTTTGATATTGATTATTAAATTGAATTTTACCTATTCAACCACCAAATACTCGCATTCAACACAGCAGCAAAACTTACCCACGCCAAATAAGGAATAAACAAATATCCTGCTGTTTTATTGATTTTAGAAAATTGTAAATACGTTTCATAGATCATCAACCACAAAACAATAATCTCTAATCCTGCTAACATTGGGTTACGTAAACCAAAAAACAAATACGACCACAAAGCATTCAATGCCAATTGAATTATAAAAAAAACCATTGCTTTTTTAACAGCTTCGGTCTCAATACTGATTCGATTCCAAACCAATCCTGCAGCAACTCCCATCATAATGTACAACGCAGTCCAAACTGGTGCAAAAATCCAATTAGGTGGATTAAAAATTGGTTTTTCCAATGTTGGATACCAATCTAAAATTGCCGAACGAGTAACAATTCCAGAAAAATAACCAATAGCAAGACATATAACTACAGCAGCAAGTATTTTGACAATCTTATTCATTTTTTAGTTTTTATAAACCGTTAAGGTCGTAAGAGAATTTAGAAAAAAGCTTAATAAAAATTATTTCCCTAATGATTCAATTCATCAAGAAAAATAGATAAACCAAAATTACTTAAAAATTTGCGAATTTGCGGTAAAATCCAATTCGCATCTCAACTAATAAATCAAAAAAAGTATCTTTGCGCAAATTTTATCATTCATGTTTACAGCAAACGATTTTATTCCGTCGCAATATTCTCAAACTTTAGAAAGCGGTCATTTTCAATGGAGCGCTCCCAGCAACATTGCCTTAGTGAAATATTGGGGAAAAAAAGACAATCAGATTCCGGCTAATCCTTCGGTGAGTTTTACTTTGAACAATTGTAAAACGATTACCAAATTGACTTTCGAGAAAAAACACATCTCGACTGCGCTCGATGTGACAAATGAATTTTCTTTTGATTTGCTATTTGAGGGTAAACCAAAAGAAGATTTCAAACCAAAAATTCAGAAATTCTTTGAAAGAATTGAAATCTATTTGCCTTTTTTGAAAGACTATCATTTTACTATTGACACCCAAAATACTTTTCCGCATAGTTCAGGAATTGCTTCTTCGGCCTCTGGAATGGCGGCTTTAGCGATGAACTTGATGAGCTTAGAAAAAGCGTTGAATCCAGCAATGACGGAAGATTATTTTTATCAAAAAGCATCACTTTTAGCTCGGTTGGGTTCAGGAAGTGCGTGCCGAAGTGTAAAAGGTCAAGTTGTAGTTTGGGGAAATCAGGCTAATATTAAAGGAAGTTCGGATTTATTTGGTGTAGAATTTCCATATCCAATTCATGAGAATTTCAAAAACTATCAAGATACTATTTTACTGGTTGACAAAGGCGAAAAACAGGTTTCAAGTACCGTAGGGCATGAATTAATGCACAACCACCCTTTTGCCGAAAGACGATTTACTCAAGCACATGAAAATTTAGACCAACTGATTGCTGTTTTTGAAAATGGAAATCTGGAAGAATTCATCAAAATAGTGGAAAGCGAAGCACTGACTTTGCACGCCATGATGATGACATCGATGCCTTATTTTATTTTAATGAAACCAAATACCCTAGAAATCATCAATAGAATTTGGAAATTTAGAACAGAAACACAAATTCCAGTTTGTTTTACCCTTGATGCAGGTGCAAATGTGCATGTTTTATATCCAAATAAGAATAAAGAAAGCGTATTACAATTTATTAAGGACGAATTAGTTGGCTATTGTCAAAATGGGCAGTACCTTTGTGACGAAATTGGAAACGGAGCTACTCAATTAGAATAATTTATTTAGTATCTTTAAAGTAAATTTTAGATTATGAATATTCAATTAGAGAAATTAGAATTGATAAAATTATTGGCTGAAACCAATGATGAATCTATTATTGCATCCATTAAAAACATCTTTAATTCAAATAAAAAAGATTGGTGGGATGAATTATCGGAAGAGCAAAAATTTGAAATTGAAAAAGGAGAAAGACAAATAGAACGAGGCGAGTTTGTTGATTTTGACGAATTCATTCAAAAGTATATTGAATAATCATGAGAGACATTAAAATTTCAATTGATGCTCAGAAAAAGACAAAATTACTTTTAGAATACCTTGAAACAAAATGGTCAAAAAAAGTTAGAATTAAATTTGCTAAAAAACTATACGACTCGTTAAAAATAATCAGAGCCAATCCTGAAATTTTTCCTAAATCAACAACAAATAAGAAATTCCATAAATGTGTTGTTACAAAACAAACAACTATATTTTATACCTATACAAGTAAAAGAATAAACGTAGTTGCACTTTTTGACACCAGACAAAACCCAAATAAATTGAAAGACTTAAAATAAAAATATGAAATCGCCACTAACAATAAGTTTGCGCAAGCAAACACCAATAATTAAAAGGCGATAACATATATGACAACTAATAAAAAATTTTCACCTATATGAAAGGACCTTTATTTTACTCAAAAATATTACTCTTTGGAGAATATGGAATTATTCGTGATTCTAAAGGATTGTCTATTCCTTATAATTTTTATAATGGTGCATTGAAAAAAGAAGAGAATCCTTCTGCCGAAGCCATTGCTTCTAATGCCAATTTAAAACGTTTTGCTGATTATTTAGAAACCTTAGAAAACGAACAAACAAATTTAGTTTCCTTTGATTTAAAGTCTTTAAAAAATGATATTGATACTGGAATGTATTTTGATTCCAGCATTCCACAAGGTTATGGTGTAGGAAGTAGCGGAGCACTCGTAGCTGCTATTTACGATAAATATGCTCAAAACAAAATTACTGTTTTAGAAAATTTGACTCGCGAAAAATTATTGCAGTTAAAAAATATATTTTCCCAAATGGAGAGTTTTTTCCACGGAAAAAGTTCTGGATTAGATCCATTAAATAGCTATTTAAGCATTCCTATTTTAATTAATTCGAAAGATCATATTGAGGCAACTGGAATTCCTAATCAAAGTTTTGATGGAAAAGCTGCTGTTTTCTTATTGGATTCTGGAATCATAGGCGAAACAGCTCCTATGATTAATATTTTCATGGAAAACCTTAAAGACAAAGGATTCCGTGCCATGTTGAAAAATCAATTTGTAAAACATACTGATGCTTGTGTGGAAAACTTCCTTGATGGTAATATGAAATCCTTGTTTACCAATACTAAAAAGCTATCTCGTGTCGTTTTAAATCACTTTAAACCAATGATTCCGGAACAATTTCATGAAATTTGGAAAAAAGGAATTGAAACTAACGATTATTATTTAAAACTTTGCGGTTCTGGCGGTGGCGGTTATATTCTAGGATTTACAGAAGATTTAGAAAGAGCCAAAGAATCGCTAAAAGATTACAAATTAGAAGTAGTTTATCAATTTTAGAAACCCAAGTAAAAACCATACTGAGTAAAAATTAAAATGTTCAATAGAAAAAACAAACTTTTAGCGTTAAAAATTATCAGTTTGTTCTCTGTAGTTAGAGGCTATAACATTCCAATTATCATTTTAGCACAATACTTATCGGCTATTTTTATCCTTGCGCCAGAAATGAGAGCCTTAGATATTTTGCTGGATTTCAATCTCTTTTTAATTGTTTTTGCTTCTTCTATAACCATTGCTTCAGGCTATATTATTAATAATTTTTATGATAGCCGAAAAGATTTAATCAATCGTCCTAACAAATCCATGCTAGACCGATTAGTCAGTCAAAGCACTAAGCTTACCGTTTATTTTTCATTGAATTTAATAGTCGCATTAATCGCTTCTTTTATTTCCTGGCGGGCATTTTTATTCTTTTCAGCTTATATTTTCCTGATTTGGTTTTATTCCCATAAAATTAAAAAATATCCTATTGTAGGAAACTTAATGGCAGCTCTACTAGCAGTACTCCCATTCTTTGCTATTTTATTATACTATTATACTAAACTCCCTATATACGAAATAGAAAATTACAAAAATCAGTTTATGGTTATTTCGGCACATGCCACTTTTTTATTTTTATTATTACTCATCCGAGAAATGATTAAGGATCTAGAAAACATAACAGGAGATTTGGTGAACAACTACAAAACAATACCAATTATCTATGGCGAAGCTATTGCCAAACAACTCATTACGGTACTAACCCTAGCCACCATTATTCCAGTATATGTTTTAATAGACATCTACGATGTGGGTTATATGGACATCTATTTTTATGCTTGTGTGATTGTGTTAATTTTCTTCCTGCTGTATTTATGGAAATCCCATAGTAAAGGACAATTTTTATTGCTGCACAATGTGTTGAAATTCCTTATTGTTGCTGGAGTATTTTGCATAGTACTCATCGATCCAAGCGTATTGTGGCATGGAAAAAAGCTTCTTTTATCTTTTTAAAGTTTATTTAAAATTCACAAAACTTAGTTATTCACAAGTCAGTTAGTGTTTTATAATTCTTAATTCTCCATTAGCAACTATATAAATACTATCTTTGCAGATTAGAGAGCTAAATAGTTCTAACTGATGAAGTAAATTATAGATTATTATGAATAACAAGGAAGGCAACAATAAAAGAGGAGGTTCAAGACCAAGCTCTAACAAGCCAAAACCTGCGATGCAAAAAAGGGCACAAGGGCCTAAAAAAGCAAAAGTAACTACGAAAGCCGCTGAAGAAGTAGCAAAAAAAATAGAGAAAAAGCCAAATCAAGCTCCTAAAAGAGCAAAAGCAAAAGACGAAATTCGTTTGAACAAATATATTTCCAACTCTGGGGTGTGTTCCCGTCGTGATGCTGATATTTATATTCAATCTGGAAACGTAAAAGTAAACGGCATTCCTGTTACCGAAATGGGCTACTTAGTAAAACCAGGAGATGATGTAAATTTTGATGGAGTAAAATTGACTCCAGAGAAAAAAGTATACATTCTATTAAACAAACCAAAAAACTTTACTACCGCACTTGATGAAGGTCAGGAATATAGAAATGTATTGGAATTAGTAAAAGGTTCAACAACTTCAAAAATTGCTGCTGTAGGGAGAATGGATAAAAACACCACCGGTCTTTTATTGTTTACCAATGATACCGATATGATTAGAAAGTTTTCGCTACCTAATCAAAAATCTTCCAAAATCTATCAAGTTTCCTTAGACAAAAACTTGAAATTTGAAGATTTAGAAAAAATCAGCAAAGGATTAGTACTAGACGGTCACCGCGTTTTTGTGGAAGAAGTAAGTTATATTGAAGGAGAAGCAAAAAGCGAAATTGGATTGAAATTAAAAACATCTAATGTAAAAGTAGTTCGAAATATTTTTGAACATTTTGACTATGATGTCTTACGTATTGACCGTGTTGCCTTTGCAGGTTTGACTAAAAAGAACCTACCACGTGGTAACTGGAGATTACTTACGGATCAAGAGATTATTAATTTGAAGAATACCTAGTAATTCTTTTTTATAAAAATAAGTAACCGCCTCGAAACTAAAATTTGAGGCGGTTTTATTTTTATAAATACATACAATATGCAAGCAAGCTCTTTACTGCAAAAAAAAGCCGTTTCAAAATTTTGAAACGGCTAATTCTCTACAAATTATTCACTCTACACATTACCAATTAAATGGCAAATACCAGTTACTAGGATTCATTAACTTAGCTTTTACATTAGCAGCTTCTGGATTTCCTTCTTGTTGTAATTTATCAAAGATTTTATCAGCTAAAAAGGAAGGATCATTTCTACGTCTGGCAACACGCACTAAATCTTCCCAACGATTTCCTTCATAAGCAAGATCAAGAGCAGCTTCATTAATCAGGTTGTTTTCAATAGAAATCAAACTATCCCCAACAACTGGTGCTGCAGGAAGATTAGCACGTCTTCTTATTCCACCATTTCTATGCCAGTTAGCTCTAAATCTTGGAAAATCACCCTGACGTGCATCAAAATCGTAAGGATAAGGCTCTTTTGTTTGCATGATATTTGTTACATTCCCTGAGGTATTACTCACACCACCACGATTGTATTCGTTTTGAAAACCGTTATTGAGAATGGCACTGGCTATACGGTGCTTGTTATCACGGTTGGCTGCCTCGGCATAACGTAAATGTAATTTAACAGTTCTATACAAAAACCAATCCCCATTATTTGCTGGGCCAGTAAGATTTGCATCACTTTTGTATTGGTATTTCATAATCACAGGGTCATTACCTTCCATCAAATAGGTTAATTTACTACCTCTTGCATCATAAGGTATAGCTACTTGTTTGTTACTATTCCATAAATCTATGGATGCTTGTGAGGGTTTAGCCAAATAATCCCCTTTGGATTTAGAGAATAATCTAATAAAAGGATTATCCCATGAAAGATTACTAGTGTATGGTATTGACCAAATCCATTCTGTATTCCACAATGCATCTCTAGTCCTACTAAACATAGAACGCCAACCAAATGTATTGCCAGTTATCAAACTAGATGCATTCTCTGCTTGAGAATACCTTACAAAATAATTGTTATTAGGATTGTTCCCGTCACCAAAGATACTGATACGATACGATTCATAACGCTCCGTATCGTTACTACTAGTACTTGCAGTTTCCATAACATTTTTATAATATGAGGCCGCTGTAGTATAATTTGCTTTCCATAAATGTAAATCTCCCAACAAACATTCTTTATTAATAAAAAATTTAGCTGTAGAATATCCGTCAACATTGGTTACCATAGTGCTTTGTGCATTGTATGGTTTTTTATACTCTAAACCTTCTGAAAAAGCAATCAATTTATCCAATAATTCTGAAAAAGGAATTCGAGGATATTTAGTAGCATTTTTAGCATCTTCTAATGTAGAAATAGGTTCAGTAATATAAGGTACACTGCCAAAATGAATTCCTAATTGAAGATATACCCAGCTGCGAATACAGCCAACATCAGCATAGCGTTGATTGTATTGATCTTGAGTAAAACGCTTTTCGGCAAGCATGATATCAAAGTTCTTTAAGATATCATTACAGTTATTAATCACTTCATAAAAAGGTTTAGGACTAATATAAGGATTATCTTGACTTACATTATGTTCAGAAAGTTGCTTTAAAAAAGTAGATGAATTGGTTGTTGTAGTCATTAAATCGGCACGCATTTCGTTTAGAATAACATGCTTATCAGCCAAACCAACAAATTTACCATAAAGACCAAAAACAGCAGCATCAGCATCTGTAACAGTTTTATACGCATTTTCTTCGATTAAACTAGTTTGTGGCTCCACATCTAGATAATCTTGACAAGAGTTTAAACATAGCATAAAAACAAAAGAAGCAATAAGTGTAGCTCTCTTTGAGGATTGAAATATAATTGATTGTATCATTTGTAAATTGTATAAATAATAAATTAAAGTCCTAGACGCAAACCTAACTGTATGCTTCGAAATTGAGGAGCCATTCCTATATCAACACCTTGTCCAAACAAAGAAGAAGTAGCGCTAAATTCTGGATCAAACCCTAAATATTTGGTAAAAACAAATAGATTATTAGCGGTGGTATAGATTTTAATATATTTAATGTACTTCATTTTTTCCACATTAAAATCATAACTAACCACCAAGGTCTTTAAACGCAAATATGAACCATCTTCAATCCAACGATCTGAAAATTCTGAATTCCCCATTGGGTCTCCAAAAGCAGGTCTTGGAATATTAGTTTGTTGACCTTCTGCTCTCCAACTATTTGCCACAGCAATACTTTGGTTATCATAACCACTCATTTTTTCCAAATTGTAACGCAATCCGTTGTACAAATCATTTCCAACAGAAAAATTGAATTGAGCATTAAGGGTAAAACGTTTATAAGTAAAGTTACCATTGAAACTACCGAAGAAATCAGGGTTTGGATTACCTATAACTTTACGGTCTTTATCATCAATAATCTTATCATCATTTTGATCAACAAAACGCATATCACCACCCTTGAACGCCGTTAATTCACCCGTTTCACTTATTCTTGACAATCCATCAGCTGTAGCCTCTTGTGTTGTACTATAAACACCGTTTGTTTGCAAACCATAAAATAAGTTAGCATCCATACCAGTACTAGTGATATAAGTTGCACCTGCAAAATTGCTTAATATATCACCATTTGGCAAGTTTAGAATTTTATTTTGATAGGTAGCAATGTTTAAACCAAAATCAAAAGTAAAATCAGGAGATGAAATAACCCTAGCATTGAATGAAGTTTCAGCTCCAGTTGTTTTCATAGCACCATTATTGGCTAACACACTATCAAAACCAGAAACAGTACTAATATTCTGAAAAGTAGTCAAATTGTTTGTTCTTTTACTAAAGTAATCTACTGTAAAATTTAGCCTTTCTTTTAACAAACCAAAATCGGCACCCAAATTATATTGACGTTGGCGCTCTGGTTTCAAATCAGGGTTACCAATATTACCTAAAACAAGTCCTTGAAAGCCCAAAAATCCTTGAGAAACATACTGCTTTTGTGCAATATAATCACTGAAGCCATCATTTCCAGTCTCGCTTACAGAAGCGCGTAGCTTTAAATAATTGATAATCTCCGAATTTTTAAGGAATTTTTCGGATGAAACCATCCAAGCTCCAGATATAGCTGTCATTAAAGACAACCTTTCTTTACCATTCATACCGTCACCAAAGCGACTAGAACCATCCACAGCATAAGAAGCTGTTAAAAAATATTTATTTCTAAAGTCATAATTGGCATTGGCATAAATATTTAACCAATTCGTTTCGGCCAAACCTCCGCGGATAGGATTAGAAATCGCTCCAGTTCCAATAAAAGTAAAATCGTCAGTTGGAGAATTAAAGGAACGAACATAGTCATTTTCAGATTTACTAGATTGAGCTCTAAATCCAAGACGAGTTACTATGTTATGATCATTTCTTAAATTTTTGGAATAGTTCAAATAGGTATCAACAAAATAACTTTGATAGCTTTGCGCATCACTTCCAGACTGATTTTTGATAAGAAAATCACCTAATAGAAAATCTGTAACACCTCTATCTGGTGTAAAGAAATTTTCTCTTTCCTTGTTAAGCGTTAAGCCTAGAATAGAGTTTAAATTCAATGAATTATTTAAAAAATAACTAAATTTTAAGTTACCAAAAAAACGGTAATTATTATTATTGGAAATCCCTTTGGCTAAAATAGCATTCGGGTTTGAACGATTAAAAATATCAACTTCCGATAGTATAGGTGAAACATTACCTAAATCGTCTATTGCATTTGTACTTAAAAAAGGTGCTTTGATTAAGGCAGAATACAATGGACTGACAAAATTTTCACCGCCTTGAGCCCACTGTTTTTGAATGTTGTTGATAAATGATAAATTAGCATCAACATTGAATTTTTTTGTCAATTTTAATGAAGCATTTAAACGAGTTCCATAACGTTGTGTATTGGTTCCTCCAACAATACCATCAGAATCAAGGTAATTTAATGAAAGCCCGTATTTTGCAATTTCATCACCACCACGAACCTTTAAATAATAATTTTGATTCATCGATTGTTGCAGTACTTGATCTTGCCAATCGGTATTGTTTTGATATAAATAATAACCTGGAGAACCAGCCGTATCATTCAAATAAGGCAAAGCAGCTACCTGTTGCTGACTTAAGCCTTGTGAACTAGCTAGTCTTGTAAAATGGGTACGCAAACCACTAGCATCCAATAAAGGATAATTTTCAGGACGTTCATTTACACCAGCATACATGGCAAAATCAATTTTTGTAGTAACCTCGGTAGGTCGATTGGTCGTAATGTTGATAACACCATTTGAGCCTTTGCTACCGTATAGGGAGCTACCGTCTTTAATAACAGTAACATCCTCGATGTCTTTAACATCAATATTAGCAAAAGGTGAAGAAACATTGTTTGAAATAATTCCTGACCCATAGTCCTCGTCGTCATATATCATTCCATCAACTACGATTAGAGGCTTATTAGTACCATACAAAGAGCTAAATCCACGAAGTGATAGATAATTACCTGCTCCTGGTGTCCCAGAATTACGAGTAACATTCAATCCAGAAACTTTACCTTGCAAAAAAGCACCAACGTTCTCATGCGAAGGATTTGACCACTGATTTTGATTGAAATTGACAACAGTAGCAGCTTCAGTAGTATTGTATTGCATGATATGCCCACTAGCCGAATTTGATAATTGATAAATTTGTGAATAATTAGACTCATTCAGGAAGATTTCTAAACCTAACTTTCGGTTCTTCACAGGGAATACTTTGGTCTGAAATTCCTGTCCACTAACTTTTAAAACAGCGTCATAATTAGGAACAACAATCGTGAAACTTCCATCATCTTCTGTAAAAGTTGAAGTAAAATTTTCTACAGCGACACTAATTCCCGACAAGGGCTTTTTATTTTTAGCATTGAACACAGTACCTTTTATAGTGTATCCATTCAAAATTAATTTTGATGAAGGTATTGAAGTTGCAGTAGAATCTTGTGCTTCTTGAGCATGCAATTGCACAAAAAACACAGATGCAACACATGCGTAAACAAAGCCACTCGATTTTATAATTTTTAGCATAACCAATTTTTTTTATAATAATATTTATTTAACTACTGGAACAATTTTTAAATAATCTAGAGCAAGAGAATTCTGGCCATTAGTAGCTGTATTAGCACCTAATAATGTTAAATTTAATATGTTACCGGATTGTAAAGGTGTAAAATCACCAACAAAAACCTCGTTAAAATTATTAATTGGCACAGGAGTATAAATTAATGTTTTAAGGGGATTAACAAATGTAAAAGTAGAACCGGTTACGACATAATTACC
Source organism: Flavobacterium zubiriense (assembly GCF_041729725.1). Classification (NCBI taxonomy): domain Bacteria; kingdom Pseudomonadati; phylum Bacteroidota; class Flavobacteriia; order Flavobacteriales; family Flavobacteriaceae; genus Flavobacterium; species Flavobacterium zubiriense. The sequence continues at coordinate 33,289 of NZ_JBCFQL010000003.1, forward strand.
TCCAATCGATATAGTTTGACTAAAAACAGTTGTTTTATTATTTATAGCACGCCAATGTACTCTATAGGTAGTGCTGTATAGATCTTTTAACCTGTTTTGATACACAAGCCTTGGCAATGCAGAACCAGGATTCAAAACAAAAACATCATTGATATTTTCAGCACTGGGTAAGAAAAAATCCCTGATAATAGATGCTATACTGTTACTCATATTATACCTTATATCAAAACTCTCTCCTTGAATTACAATTGGCACTAAACGTTTAGCCAAGGGAACATCAACCTTTTTCATGATGTAAACAATACCGTTACTCAAGCGGATTGGTTCTCCCACAATTTGAGTTTTATCTACATCGTATTCTACACCAAAGCGGGAGGTTAAAGTGCTTGGTAATTCACTTGGCTCATATTTTTTGTTGAAAACCATATCACGAACCGTAAAATACTTCGCATAAGTAGCAGTTGAATCCGTTGTAGATTTAATAGTGTAGGCTTTCATTTTGTCTGTTTCCTCTGTGTAGCCATCATTTTCCATCAAAAAGAGCGTATAAGAATTCTTTTCATTATTCAAATTATACACATTGGTTAAAAAAGAATTCGTCAACGAATCGGACAAAAAACCTGCACCAACAGATTCAGACAATGCTTTTTTCACAGAATCTGCTTGATAAATATTAAACTCTTTCAAGGCAAGCAAATCAGCACTCATCATAGATGTTTCGGATTGTGACGCAACAAATTGCCATATATTAAGCTTAGGCGTAAGCGGTTTATCAATAATATGGTAGATCCCGTTAGAAGCTAACATGTCAGCTTTAATGATAGTTGCATCATCAATAGTAGCGCTTCCCTTGAGCATTAAAAACTTCTTGCTCTGCATCTCTATTTGAACTTCATCGGTATCACGAACCGATGAAAAAGAAGTCAATGCAATATGATTGCCTACAAATTGCTTTAAGGCCACAGGATCATTTATAATTGAAACAGGGACTTGACTCATGGCTGCATTCGAAGGAACAAAAACTGTAAAATTTTTAGAAGATGCCAAAACCTTATCGTATCCAGTTGCTACCAAAACTTTTGAAAATTCTGAAAACTCACTAGAGCTACTAATTGCTTCTGCTAAACTTTTATCAATGTTTGCTTCATTAGCGGTATTCCTATCGTTCCATGGATCGGAACAAGAAAAAGCTATCAGCATTAATACTGCAACAGCAATATTTTTATAAAAAGAATGAAATTTAATCATTGAGGAAAATTTGAATTAATAAAATAAAAATTGAAAATTAGTTTTCAGGCATTCCAGGTGCGGGTTTTGGAACTAAATTACTTTGTCCAGGAACAGGTAGACCTTTTCTAAATTTTGGCCAAATCTGATCCATCTCGACCGGACGGAATTCCACGATATCAAAACGATCCGCATCATTAGCTCCAGAACCTGAACCTTGATCACTTACAAACTTTATCTTTTGTCTTCCTGTAGTTTCCACTTCAACAATACCTACCAACCTAGAGTATTGAAGATCATTTTGAACATGTGGAAATATGTATCGTTTGTATCCTTGCGTTTCCAATACATTATCAGGAATACCAGCTTGTGTATCAAATGGATTATTTGGTCTTTCTCTCATGTTAAGAACTCTCGAGGTAATTTTATTATTAAAAAACACTCTCAAATTAGCATTGGCTCTATCATTTTGGCGATAAGATACCCAAATTTTATAGCGTCCTTTAATGATAACTGGAGTAGTAAATTCGAGGTCATTTATTCCTGTACCAAGTCGGAAGCGGAAAGGACGTAAATCATCGCCATTCACGGCAGTTGGAGAATATGCCCAATCTAAAGTATAAGTTGTACCTGAACCTACCCACCAAGTTACGTCTTTAAAACTACCAGGTCTTAGACCAAATTTAACACCACCTGGTTTTCTGTAGTTAGCAGTATTGTTCGCAAATTCTGGCTGATCACAAAGGTCAAAATATACAGGCAAAGGAAGACGCTTGATGATGGTGAAATTGGCATCCACTGAATGCAAAACACCATTAGAACAAGTCAAATCACTTGTTGGTCTATCAACAGAAAAACCAGGTTCTAAAACTCCGTTAAAAATATCTCGATTAAGAAAAATTTTACCACCAATTAATTTTGAACTAATAACTTCAGCGGGTGCTTTCGTCTCAAATACTGGAGTAATAGCAAAATCGGCAAGATAGTTCAATTTCGGTATTACGTGATATTGAACGTATAAATTCAAACTATCGGCAGCATTGGTTGGATCACCAAGGTGACTGTAACGTATTTTTAAATTTTCGAGTGTATTAAGTGTTAATTTCTCTTCAGTTTTAGGATTAGTCCATTGAGTATTATTGTAAACTTCATTAGACTGTACTAAAACAGTAAGAAAGCTACCCTCTTTATTAGCGTCAAATGTTAAAGGTTGGTTTAATTTTTCGAACCAGCCAGTAGCCTTAAGAACTTCAGTAAATAAAGATAATTCTGGATTTTCTTCAATTGTTTGAGCCAATGTTTTATCGGCAACACTTAACACTTTATCAGTAATATGCACTACTGCGTTACCTAATTCTAAATTTGAGATAAGAATTTTAGCTTCTTTATTCAAAGTCCTAAAAGATTCATCATTTACCACAGTGTTACCTGTAATAATAAATTGCCCCAATAAAGTTGGGTTAAATAATTTACCATCTGTAAAAGAAGCAGTGGTATATTTGGTATCCATAATATGTAATTTCACTACTTTTTTTAAGTCTTCAATAGGAACTTGAGTCAAAGAAGTAAAACCTAAATCTTTAAGATAATTGTTTATAGCTTCATTAGTAGGAATAAATACAGTAAATGTACCATAGGTATTCATATAAGAAGCATAGTTAGTAATATCTAACATTTCTAAAAACAAGGAATATTCTTCGTTATCACGCAGGAATTCAGTAACGTTTTGTGTTTCGTCAGTAGTTTCTTTAAACTTAAGTTCTGTACAGCTTTGTAAAAGCAAAAAAGCGATAAAAAAGAAAAAAACGGATAATAAACGAGGTAATCTTGATAATTTTTCCATGGCTTGATTAGTTTATTATTTGTAAAAAGGGTTTTGAACAAGGGCCTTATTAACCTGAAGTTCAGAAAAATGTATTGGGAAATAATGACTGTTATTGTCTTGTAGTTTTGACACAATAGACTGAATACTTGTAGGTGGCGCATTCTCGGTAGCAACATCAATTAATAGCTGTTTACGCTCATAAAGATTGGCTTTTGCAACACGCAATAAGTCAAACCAACGTTTACCCTCAAAAGCTAATTCTCGTGCACGTTCTTCCATTATATAATCAATAAGAGCAGTAACTTCAGAAGCACCCGGAGTTCGTTCAGTAGCTTCTAGCGCTCTACGATTCGTTCGTAATTCGGAGATGATATCCAAAGCAATTTGACCTTTATCAATTTGACCTTCACCAACAAGTCTAGCAGCAGCCTCTGCCTTCATTAATAAAACATCAGCATAACGATATACAAACCAGTGTGTGTTACTTTCATTTCTATCTTTAGATTCAGTATTATTCAAACCAGTGTATTTGTAAATCGCACCGGTTGAACCAATTAAAGCTGCTTGATCGCCTCTATAATCTCTATTAGATGGAACATCAAAATCAATTCCATAAACATTTTCCATAATTAGAGGAGTAGCTCTCACTTGAGGAAACACATTCAATAAATCGTTTAATGGATTTTGAACAAGAAGACTGAATTGCAATTCAAAGATACTTTCAGTTGAATTACCAACAGCAAAAACTCTATTAAACCAAGTACTGCCCCCTGCATTGATTAAAGCAAATTTATTTGATTTTACAATTTCATCAGTAGCATCAAAAGCCTTTTGGTACTGCTCCGTCCACAAATAGACATCTGCTAATAAGGCATTAACTGAATAAACTGTAATTCGTCCTTTATTATATGCATTATTACCATAGTCTTCTGTAGCGTAGCTTTTTGCAAGTTCCAAATCTTTGATCACTTGATCAAAAACAACACTCTGTGGCGATGTTGGTAATTGATAATTTTGAGAATCAGAAAGTGATGCGTCTAATTTCAAAGGAACATCCTTGAAAGATCTAGCAAGTGTAAAATACAAATAAGCTCTAATAGCCAATGCTTCTGAAAGAAAGTTATTAAGTTGTGTTTGAGAAAGTGTTGGATCTAAATTCTTGACATTAGGAGCCAATTCAATCACTGTATTGCAATAATTGATAGAACGATAAAAGATATCCCAATCGACAATAGAATTCGTTGGTAATACATTGGTATTCAATATATCTCTAATCTCATCATTAGCGTTAGTCCCTTCCGACACTAAACCGCCTCTTAACTCTCCATAGTAAAAAAGTCGATTGGTTAAGTTTCTGTCTAACAAGGACGTATAAATCCCTATAACAGCAGCCTGTACATCTTCTTTGGTTTTCCAAAATTCATCACGAACAATACCGTCTTGAGGGCGTAAGTCCAAATAATTATCACATGAAGTTGTTGCTAGTAAAGCGAACAGAGCAAGGATAGATAGTTTTATTTTAGTTTTCATATACATATAATTAAAAACGAGTAGATAATCCAAACGAAAATCTTTGTGTTGGTGGAGTTGCAGCATTGTCTATAGTAATTCCAAAAATACCTCTTTCTCTTCCTACTTCGGGATCTTGTCCGCGATAATTAGTGAGAGTAAACAAATTGTCAGCTGTAACATAAAAATTAAGAGCCTCTAGCCCCATTTTCTTGATAAATTCTTTTTTGAAAATGTAATTGAATGTTACAGTTCGCAAACGAACAAAGGAACCATCTTCTACATAACGATCGGAACCCAACCAGTTGAAACCTCCCCCTAAAACAGCTCTTGGCATATTAGTTACATCACCAGGATTACGCCATCTTGAAAGTACAGCTGTACTTTGATTATCGTAATTATGCATATTTGTCGTGGTCATATCAGTACCATTAACTATATCAAACCCTAAACGATAAGAAAAGAAAAATGATAATTTATATTGATCTTTCCAAGAAAAATTTGTTCCAAAACCTCCAGCTAATTTAGGATTACTATTTCCTAAATACACTACGTCTCGAGAATCAATATTACCATCTTTGTTAATATCCTCATAAATAGCATCACCTGGCTGGAAAACATAAGATGACGCTGGATAGTTAAAACGCATAAATACCGTTTCACCATTAGGTCCTGTAATTATATCTCCACCTGCATCACGAGCCAAAGTAGCGTCTAAATCTTTATACACTCCCTTAAATCGGTAACCGTAAAAAGAACCAAAAGGATTATCCACTTGAACAAAACGCTTAAAAGAACCATTCACAATTGAGGAACCACTTTCAGTAGGTACAAATTCAGACATTTCCTTGATAACATTTTGATTACTGGAAATATTAAAATTAAAATCAATTTTCCATTCACCCGATTTATATGGGGTAGATATCAATCCAATCTCCCAACCAGAATTCTGTAAAGTACCCACATTTTGGTTTGAAAGAGTATTGAATCCTGAAATGGATGGAACTTGTAAGTTTTCAAAGAACAAATCTTTTGTTAAATTACTATAGACATCAACATCTAACATAACACGATTATTAAACATATTAAGGTTAAACCCTAAATTTCTCCCAACAACGGTTTCCCAACGCAAGCTAGTTAACTCCATATTGTTTGGAACAACCCCATTTAAATCAATGTATGGATTTGCAGATGCCCTATAAGTATTAAAGAAAGTATAATCATATCTTGGTGCATTACCTGCATGACCATAGCTTAAACGCATACTAAAATCATCAACAAAAGTTACTTTTTGCATAAATGATTCTCCAGAAATCCTCCATCTCGCAGAAGCTGATGGAAAATAACCATATCTATTATTACCTGTTAGTTTTGAATTTCCGTCACCACGAATCGCGACATTCACAATATAACGGTCTAACAATCCATATTGGGCATTTAAAACAGCACCAACACTTCTTCCTTCACCATATCCTTCATCTCTAATAACAGAGGTAGTTCTTGAAGGTATGGATGTGTCTGTAAATAAAGAGGACGCTGTATTTGTGTTACGGAAGAAAACACTTCCACCACGGCTATCATTAGTTTGAATAGAAAGAACAGATTGTAATGTTTGGTTTTTTCCTATTGTAGGAGTAAATAATAGATTTGTTTTAGTATTTAAAACAGCTGAATCATCTGTACGTTCAGAGGTAGAATTCACATTAGGCGAAGTAAACAACAAACCAGTAGCGCTTTGAGGCTCAATAACTGTAGTCTTTCTGTTACTAAAGTCAAATTGAACATCAAATGTCGACATAAGCAATTTTGGCACTAAATCAACCCTAACATTAAAATGGGGAACAATTCTATTTTCAACCTGTTCGTTAGTAGCTAAATTAGCAATAGCAACAGGATTAAGGCTGCGTTGTACATTATTTAACGGTAAAAAATAATTTGGTGTTAACTCTCCTGCCTCGTTGTATTCATAAATACTCATATTAGGCATTTTTCTAAAAGCAATTGAACGCAAACGATCAGTATCTGTCGAACCGAAAGGGTTAACAGAATTTCTATTGGTTGTAGAATTAGTATAAGCAAAGTTTGCACGGAAACTAATTCTATCAGAAACTTCATAATCCAAATTCAAACGGGCATTAACCCTTGTAAAACCAGTTCCTACTGTTACCCCTTTTTGATCAAAGAAACCAACAGAAGTAAAATATTTTGCTTTTTGCCCTCCACCCTGTAAGGATAAATTATGCTCATTAGACACACCTGTCTGGGTGATAGCATCTAACCAATCTGTATTATTACTATAATTTTTAAAATAATACACATCTTGTGGATCGTACTGGAATTCCTTTACTGTTAAGGTATTTAGCGGAACTCCGCGAAAATTCATAAAAGCTTCGGGAATTAATTGTGAATATTGATCACCCGAAAGCATAGGAATTGCTTTTGGCACTTTGGATAAAGTACCTCTAAAAGTATATGAAATTTTGGGAGCAGAAACAGATCCACGTTTGGTAGTAATTAATAAAACACCGTTAGCGGCTCTTGCACCCCAAATTGCAGTTGCTGCTGCATCTTTAAGAATGGTTATCGTTTCAATATCGGTTGGCGCAACATTTAACAAGGCAGCATACCCTTGATCATCTGCAGTAGCGAAATTAAAATCAGAAGGCACGGGGGTTTCAAAAGGCATACCATCAACAACAATCAAAGGGTCTTGGGATCCCGAAATAGAAGATGTACCACGAATACGAATCTGCATACTTGCACCTGGATCTCCACTGGATGCAACAATATCTACACCAGGCATACGTCCTTGCAATGCTTCGTCAATTGAAGCGGCTTGAGTTTGAGCTAAATCAGCAGCATTAATAGTAACAGAACTGGTGGTACGGTCTCTTTCAGCTATTCTCATCAAACCATTATCAGTAGACTTTTTGGTTGTAATGACTATGCTTTTTAATTCTTCTATAGTTGAAACCAATGTTACCTTAATGTTTTTGGACGCACCAATGGTAACCGTTTTGGTTTTATAACCAATGGCAGAAATTACCAATTTGTGATTAGCATCTTTAAGTTTTATGGCAAAACCACCATCGAAATCGGTTATTACACCCCCAACAGTTCGGTTTTCATTATCTTGTTCAGCAACTGTAACCCCTGGAATAGGAAGATTATCACCTGAATCTAAAACTTGACCACGAATTAGCTCTCCCTTCACATTTTGTGAAATTGCTGGAATAGCTAACAGAAACAGTAAAACGACGGTTATTTTTGAAAATATAGTATTAAATTTTTGTATCATGTTATTCCGTAAGTTTAAGGTAGTTGTCAACTAAATGAATTAAGGATCGGTCAGCTAAATTGTTGCTACTTGCAAGTATAAAATTAGCAGTAGTACCTGAATTATCACTAAATTTTAAATTTTTTGCTTCACTGTTAATATTTACATAGGTCTTTTCCCCTTTAGAATCTCTTCTTAAGGTTTCAAAAAGCCCATTGGTTAGATTATCATTTGAAGCTGTTCTCGCTACAATTATATGGTATCTAATGAAATCAGCTATTAAATCCCTTTGACCAGCAATAGTTGTTGTTGGTGATGCAGGTAAAACTCCATCAGTAACTGCTTTTGCTATTGCTGCATTATTAGGTACTATAAATGTGTAGCTAGTTCCTAAATCAGTACCATCGATCTTTCCGTCTGATGCTCTGTAAATATTGGAATTACGCAAATAATTAAAAAAACTACTGTATTGTGCGTTTTGCGTGGCCAACCTACTTATCGCTAAGCCTTGAAATTCTGTTGAAAATTCAGGGAATTTATCTATAAAATAAGTAATTCCATTTTCTTGTCTTTCTGAACCTAAAATATTTACTGCATTTCCAGCCACGATTGTACCAGCTGCGTATATTTTATTATTGTCCCATTGAATATATTCACCAAACAGTTCGTTATCACCTGTTCTGATAACCCCTGAAGTAGTTGCAATATTATCCAATTCTCCGTCTGGTGTTGGAACAATACAATTGTAAAAAAGTCGCAATAACCTGTTTCTAGCAGCTGTTCCGGTTTCTGAAATGGCTCCGTTTGGTGACAAATATTCCCAACGCAGCTGAATTGTATTATAACTGTACCCTAGAGCTTGAAGAACTGAATCACTCGGCAAAAACAATGTAAACTTCGAATCTATATTACTAACAATTTCTCTGTAACCAGACCCATCATTAAATAATCTTACAGCTAATGAGTAATTTGGATTCAAATAAGCCGATGTATAGACACTAAAAAAGATATTTGATTTTTGTACTTTATTTGTACCAATAAAGAAACCATTACTCAATACTTTTTTATCTTCAACATCAGTAGCAAAGTCAAAACGCAATTCTTCTTTTAATCCGTTTTGATACTGACCTTTTAACGAAGGCCAAACTGCTCCAGCAACCATGTGTGCATTTACTAAATCTTGAAATACATATTGTGGCAACTCTTCATATTTAAAATGCTTGGTTAACACATCTGTGATAAAAACCTGCATAGCATCATTATTAGGAGCTAACAAAGTATAGGCATCATTTTGACCATCATTATCAACTGCCTTAAGATAATTTTCATTATTAGGTGAAAAAACTAAATTAGGATTATAAGTCTTTACAAAAACATCTTCGGAATTCCCTGAAAAATTTCTGTAATTATTTGTCATTAAAGAGCTAAATGGATATGTTACAAAATTATTTTGTAAAATATCATAGAATATACTGTAATTAGGATCTGATTTTAAATGCACATCAATACTATTTAAAGGAAGAGAAACTTCAGTCACTTCCTGTATTACGCCATTTTCAGCGATAATATTGGCCTCTTTAATAAAACCACCTAATACATTGAAATCAGTAAAAGTAGCATTTGGATAGAAAAAATTATAGTCACTAGCATTTAGTTTTTTTGCAGCAAAATATTCTTTATCGAAATAAGTGATATACTTGTTATTATTATCAATAACTGGCACGCCATTAACAGTTGCATTCAACAGCCCACCATTTCTATTAACATCAACTATTAAACGTCTAACTCCATCAAAACCGACATCATATTTGAATCCATCGTAATAAGCCGTTCTTCTTCTAAAAGCTTGATCAATTATCCAACCGGTTCCTGATTGATAATCTGAAAGCTGGTCCGTACGGAAGGCATTAAACACAAGGGCATATTTCACAATTTTAGATGCAGTAGCATCATCAATCTTACTTACATCAGATATGCCATTTTCTTGGAAATATTTAGTAAACGCTTCATCATTAGGAGCAAATAGAGTCCAATATCCTGATTTACTCAAAATATCTTTATATCCTGCTTTTTCAATTAAGACTGTAAAGTTCTTAAAATTACCGAGTTCCTCTAATCTTTGATAAATAGGATCTTCCAAATAATCTGGACGCCCATAGTATTCATCAAATACGTCTCGACTACAACTGGCAAATAAGGCCAGAAGAGGTAGAATTAATAAATAGTAGTTAAATTTTCTCTTCATTGTTTGGTTAGCTTATAAAGTGGTGAATAAATATTTGTGTTTTTTTTAACTCTTTCTTGTCAAGTTTTAACTTTTCAAATTTATTAGTTAACCTTAATACATCTATCCTGTTGTATCCTGTTTTTTATATATATTTAAAAAAAACTCAGATTAAATACACATATAGCATTCTATTAACGAATAATTTATCAATAAAAAGCTGTTGTATTTATTGGGATGAACTCAATAAACCATAGATTCTAAGAAAAGCCACAGTCTATATATATTAATTTAACATATATTTTGTAAATTTTTAAAAAAAAGTTAACTAAACTACAATACTTGATACTTGTTAAGAATTAATAAAAATTACATTGTAAAGTTTGTTAAGAATTTTCGACTTTATTTTGTCGAAATGAAGCCATCTTACTTTAGTAAAAAGTATACCTAAAGAAATTTATTCCCCATAAATGATTGTTTCAACTTTTAAAACTAGATTTATTCAGAAAACAACCCTTTTTAAAAATGACCTTTAAAGGTACAAAATAAAAGACATTATTTTAAAAAAGCCTAAAAGTAGTTCTAACAAAAATGTAGACTTTCTATTTCTACTAAAACATTTTAGGTACAAATTAGAAAAAACAATTACTTTTGACTTTCTATAAAATACATATCCAATAAAATAAAAAATTATGAATACTAAAACTGCTATTGTTACTGGAGGAAATTCTGGCTTAGGTTTTGCCACAGCCAAAAAATTATGTGATAACGGAATCAAGACTTATATAATAGGACGCTCTAAAGAAAAAACAGAAGATGCCTGTGCTGAAATTGGCTCTAATGCTATTCCTGTAATTTTCGATTTAAACAATTTAGAAGGAATTCCAGCAATGATTGCCGAACTAACCAAAGAAGCTCCAATAGACATTTTAGTAAACAATGCAGGCATCAATCTAAAAAAAGAATTCGCTGATGTTACCGACGAAGATTTCTTGTCTATTATACACACCAATCTTTTAAGTGTTTTTGCAGTAAGCCGTGAAGTAGTAAAAAACATGAAAGAACATAAAAACGGTAGCATTGTCAATATTAGCTCTATGGCTTCTCAATATGGTATTCCAAAAGTAATTGCCTATACTGCCAGCAAAGGCGCGATTGAAGCCATGACTCGTGCTATGGCTGTTGAGTTAGCTCCATTTGGTATTCGTGTTAATTGTATTGCTCCTGGTTTTATTAAAACTAAAATGTCTGCAAAAGCATTAGACAGCGACCCAGAAAGAAAAAATAAAGTTTTAGGAAGAACGCCAATGGGATTCTTGGGAGAACCAGAAGATATTGGAGATGCGGTTTACTTTTATGCCACTTCCGAATCTAAATATGTAACAGGAACTGTTCTACCAGTTGATGGTGGAAACAGCATCGGATTTTAATATTTACACTTATGATAACAATGCAACATACCATGCGCTGGTTTGGCCCTACCGATGCCATCGCATTACAAGATATTAGACAATGTGGCGTTTCTGGAATTGTAACCGCTTTACACCAAATTCCTGTTGGCGAAATTTGGACTGTTGAAGCCATACAAGAAAGACAGGAAGTAATAAGAGCAGCTGGAATGGAATGGACGGTAATCGAAAGCTTACCCGTTCATGAAGAAATCAAAAGAGCCTGTGGTAATTTCAAGCAATACATTGAAAATTACAAAATCAGCTTGAGAAATATTGCTCAATGCGGCATCAAAGTGATTACGTACAACTTCATGCCTATTTTAGACTGGGTTCGTACCAATCATAATTTCGAAAACCCTGATGGCACCAAAGCATTATTGTACAATCATATTGCATTTGTTTATTTCGACATTCATTTGCTAAAAAGACCCAATGCCGAAAACGAATACACAGCAGAACAAAAAAACCAAGCGGTAGAATTTGGTGCTTCACTTTCTATCGAAGAAAAAGAACTTTTGTTTAAAAATGTACTTTTGGGATTACCAGGAAGCAAAATCAATTTTACTGCGGAACAAATCTTGTCTTTATTAGACAATTACAAAGATATTGACGATAATAAATTAAGAGAAAATCTAATTTACTTTCTATCAGAAGTAGCACCTTTAGCAGAAGAATTGGGTTTAAAATTGGCCATTCATCCTGACGACCCTCCTTTTCCTGTGATGGGATTACCAAGAGTCGTTTGTACTGCTGATGATATTAAAAAAATCACCGAAGCCGTTCCTGTAAACGCAAATGGTCTTTGCTATTGTACAGGTTCGCTTGGCGCAGATCCTAAAAATAATTTGACTCAGATAATTGATGATTTTGGAGATAGAATTCATTTTTTACATCTAAGAAATGTCATTCGCACCGATGAAAACATCTTTAGAGAATCAGAGCATCTTAATGGAGACAATCCGATGGAAGCAGTTATGGAAAAACTAATTTTATTGATGAATAAAAGACAAATTAGTTTACCAATGCGTCCCGACCACGGTTTTCTACATTCATTAGAAGAAGGAAAAGAACAATATCCTGGCTACTCCTTAATAGGAAGAATGAAAGGACTGGCTGAATTGAGAGGACTGGAAATTGGACTAAAATACAAGTTAGCCCAAAAATAATATTCCTCTTTTTGTAAAAATTCCATTTTGTAACACAATGCAAAATGGAATTTTTTTATGCAAAAAACTCAAAATATTTTTTCGTGTAAAAATAAAATCTATATTTGCATACCGGAACAGAACAGCATAACTAAAATATGGAAAATAATTTCACTTTTAACATCAATCACGAAAGCGATATTCCTAAATATCAGCAGCTGGTTGATTCCATAAACAATGCTATTTCGGAAAATATTTTAGCTAAAGGCGAACAATTGCCTTCTGTAAATTCCATTTGCAAAAACAATCAATTATCAAGAGATACTGTTTTTAAAGCCTATTCGATTTTAAAAGAACAAAAACTAATTGATTCTGTGCCAAACAAAGGCTATTTTGTAATTGGAGAAACCAGAAAAGTACTGTTAGTTTTAGACACTTTTAAAGCCTACAAAGAAGTACTTTACCACTCTTTTGTGAATAATTTAGCCGAAAATATAATTGTCGATGTACAATTCCACCATTATAATATTGAAAATTTCAAAACCATCATCAATAATAGTGCAGGTAAGTATTTTAAATATGTAGTAATGAATTTCGATAATAAAGAAATCGCCCCTACTCTTTCGTCAATTTCAAACGAAAAATTATTATTAATTGACTGGAATATTCATTCGAAATCGAAAAACAATTATGTTTTTCAAGACTTTGGAAAAGCTTTTTATGAAGCTTTAAAACAAGGAGAACTTCTTTTTAAAAAATACAAAGAAATTGTTTTTGTTTACCCAACGTTTACGAATCACCCAAAGGAAACAATTACTCATTTCAAAAAATATTGTACCGATTTCAATCTTAATTATAAGGTAATTACTAATCCAAAAGAATTTATTATCGAAAGAGACATTGCCTACATCAGTGTAAGTGATCGAATTTTAGGTATGTTCTTAGAACAATGCCGAGAAAAAGATTTAGAACCTGGAAAGGACGTTGGTTTTTTATCTTATAATGATACTCCGATGAAAAAATTCATATACAAAGGGATTTCAGTGGTTACAACTGACTTCAATGAATTAGGAATTAAAGCAGCCGAATTTGTAACCAAAGACGAGCCGATGCAATATTACGTACCAACAAAACTAACCATTAGAGAATCATTATAAATTATGTATTATATAGGATATGACATAGGAAGTTCCTCAGTAAAAGTAGCTATAGTAGAAGCTGCAACTGGGAAGAAAATCATTACGCTAAACGAACCAGCTGATGAAATGGCAATTACAGCCTACCATAAAGATTGGGCTGAACAAGATCCAGAAATGTGGTGGGAATACTGCTGTACAGCAAGTAAAAGAGCCATCAAAGAAGCCAATATTGATGCTTCAAAAATAACTGGAGTGGGTATTTCTTATCAAATGCACGGATTAGTTGTAGTAGACAAAGATGGAAAATCATTGCGAAATTCTATTATTTGGTGCGATAGCCGAGCAATAGAAATTGGAGACAAAGCATTTGAAGACTTAGGCGAAGAGCAATGTGCTACTCACTTACTAAATTCTCCAGGAAATTTCACTGCATCTAAGTTGACTTGGGTAAAAGAAAACGAGCCTGAAATTTATGCCAAAATACACAAGTACATGTTGCCTGGCGATTTTATTGCATATAAATTAACAGGCGAAATCAATACTACCAAAAACGGTTTATCCGAAGGCATGCTTTGGGATTACAAAGAAAACGAAGTTGCCGAATGGTTGTTGAAATACTACGGAATTGATCCGTCTTTAACCCCAACAATTGTAGACAATTTTACAAACCAAAGTTTCTTAAACGAAAAAGGCGCTAAAGAGTCAGGACTTCCTGCTGGTATCCCTGTAGTTTATCGTGCTGGTGACCAACCCAACAATGCTTTATCACTAAACATTTTAAAACCGGGTGAAGTTGCTGCAACAGGTGGAACATCAGGAGTAATTTATGCTGTAACTGACCAATTAAAATCGAAAGAGACTTCCAGAATCAACAGTTTTGTTCATGTTAATTATACCAATGAAAAACCTACAGTAGGTAAATTATTGTGTATTAATGGCGCTGGAATTCAATACCGCTGGTTGCGCAATCATTGCGGAATGGATTCTTACGAAAACATGAATGTAAAAGCTGAAGAAGTTTCGGTAGGTTCTGACGGTGTGGTTGTGATTCCTTTTGGAAATGGAGCAGAAAGAATGTTTAACAATAAAAATATTGGGAGTCATTTCTTAAATCTAAACCTCAACAAACACGGACACGGGCATTTGTACCGTGCTACTTTGGAAGGAATTGCCTTTGCTTTTGTGTACGGAATGGAAATTATGAAAGCCGATAATGCACAAATAAATGTCATTCGAGCAGGAAATGACAACTTGTTTCGATCCGAAATTTTTTCGAATACCGTAGCCACATTAATAGGTCACGAAATAGAAATTTACAACACCACAGGAGCTGTTGGAGCTGCAAGAGCAGTTGGTTTAATTGATGGAGATTACGAAACTTTTGGTGACAATATCATCAAAAATGATCACGTAATGACATTTATGCCATTAAAAAACAACACACCGTATTTAATAGCATATCAAAATTGGAAAAAAGAATTAGAACTCATTATAAACAAATAACTAAAAACAAAAAAAATGGCAATTATAGGAAGTAAAGAATACTTTAAGGGTATTGGCGAAATTAAATTCGAAGGAAAAGAATCTGACAATCCGTTAGCATTCAAATATTACAATCCAGACCAAATTGTAGCTGGAAAAACAATGCGTGAGCATTTTAAATTTTCAATTGCTTACTGGCATACCTTCTGCGGACAAGGTTCTGATCCTTTTGGACCTGGAACACAAAACTTTGCTTGGGATCAATCAAACGATCCAATTCAGGCTGCAAAAGACAAAGCCGATGCTGCATTTGAATTCATTAGCAAAATGGGATTTGATTATTTCTGTTTCCATGATTACGATTTAGTTCAGGAAGGAGCAACATTTGCAGAATCAGAAAGCAGATTAGCAGCTATTACGGAATACTTAAAACAAAAGAAAGCCGAATCAGGAATTAAATTACTTTGGGGAACAGCAAACTGTTTTTCAAATCCACGTTACATGAACGGTGCTTCTACAAATCCTGATTTTAATGTGTTAGCCAGAGCAGGTGGACAAGTTAAATTAGCCTTGGATGCAACTATTGCTTTAGATGGTGAAAACTATGTTTTCTGGGGAGGTCGTGAAGGTTACATGTCTTTGCTGAATACTGACATGGGACGTGAATTAGACCACATGGGACAATTTTTAGTAAAAGCTAGAGATTATGCACGTGCGCAAGGATTTAAAGGAAATTTCTTTATTGAGCCAAAACCAATGGAACCAATGAAACATCAATATGATTTTGATTCGGCTACAGCAATTGGATTTTTAAATAAATACGGTTTACAGGACGATTTCAAAATCAATATCGAAGTAAATCATGCAACTTTAGCACAACATACTTTCCAACACGAAATTGAAGTAGCGGCTAACGCCGGAATGCTTGGAAGTTTAGATGCTAACCGTGGAGATTACCAAAACGGATGGGATACGGATCAATTTCCTAACAACATTCAGGAAACTACTGAAGCAATGTTGGTTTTCTTAAAAGCAGGTGGTTTACAAGGTGGTGGAGTTAATTTTGATGCAAAAATCAGAAGAAATTCAACGGATATGGAAGATGTATTTTTAGCTCACATTGGTGGTGCAGATACTTTTGCAAGAGCCTTATTAACTGCAGATAAAATAATTTCTTCTTCTCCTTATGACAAATTAAGAACAGAAAGATATAGCTCTTTTGACGCTGGAAAAGGAAAAGATTTCGAAAACGGAAAATTAGGTTTAGAAGATTTATACAAAATTGCCATAGAAAATGGTGAATTGGATTTAAAGAGCGGAAAACAAGAGCTTTTCGAAAACATAATCAACCAATATATCTAAAAAAACTCATTTAAAATTAAATAAGTTTTTATAATTTAAAACACCCAATGGCTAGATTTTTTATGCTGTTGGGTATTTTTTTTATGGACTATTATTAAATATCTAAAAAGCAGGACAGTACAGGATTCTGGTATCAAATTAAAATTTTAATATTGAAGTATTAATAATAACAAAATTAATTTTGCATCATTTTTTAAATAGCATAAAAAAGCAAAACATGATTTTGGTACAGGAAAAAGAAATTTAATCCTTTAAAGGACAATAATAATTTAGTTTTTAGTTTAGTTTTAGAGTGAGTTTTTAGTTTTAAGCCCTAACTTTTGTTGGGGCTTTTTTAACTTAGCCCATTAAGAGCCAAAAACCTTAAATAAATACCCAATGCTTTTTAGAATCAAATCCTTTTTCAATCTTAAATTATCTATAGTAATTTTGCTATCCATTGGTATAAAAACTAATGCACAAGACAATAGAAGTTTTCAGGTTTTTCAATTTCCTGCCAATAAAATTCCAACCATTGACGGAAATAGCGAAGATTGGAAAATAGTTCCTAATAATTACGTGGTTGGAATGGATCAATTGTGGGACGACAGTGGAAAACAACCGAATGCCGACCCAAAAAACCTGGATGTTAGCGTAAAAGTAGGTTGGGTTAAAGGACTCAATCGCTTGTATTTTCTTTATGAAGCTTATGATGATTATTGGGATTTTTCTCTGCCAGGATTACACAATGACACTTTCGAATTAATAGTTGATGCCGACCAATCTGGCGGACCGTTTATTGATCGTTTTCATCCCAATCCAAATCTAACCAATACCATGGACGCCTACTTTTCCTATCACGGAGTTCATGCGCAAAACTATCATATTTTTACTCCTGCCGTTGAGAAAGACTGGACTATGGTTTGGGGAAGCCAGCCTTGGATTAAGAATTTACCTTACGCCAATGCTTCTTATCATTATGATTTTAAACCAGGACAAAGCGGAAAACTAACCTTAGAATTCTGGATCACTCCCTTTGATTATGCCGGAAATGATCCATCGAGAGCAGTGGAATCCATCTTAACAGAAAACAAAAACATAGGTCTTTGCTGGGCCATAATCGATTATGATGATGTTCATAAAACCGAAAATAACGGTTTCTGGAACCTTTCAAAAGAACACAAAATGTATGGAAATGCTTCCTACAGTCTGCCTTTTAAACTAATGCCGTTGGAAAACCAATTCAAAAAAGATATTGAAGCCAAATGGTCTCATAAAATTGTAAATATGAATAAAAAAGAAGTCGCTTTCTTCGATGAATCGGAAGGTGAAATCGACTCCTGGAATTGGGATTTTGGCGACGGAACTACCGATACCACTCAAAATCCTATTCATCGATATAAAGAAGCAGGAAAATATATTGTAATTTTAAAAATCAAAGGATCAAAAGGAACTTCTCAACTATCAAAAGTTTGGGATGTGGCCGTAAAATAACAGCTAATAAAAATCGAACTAACTATCAAAATTTAAGTATAATGAAAACCAAACCGTTCTCAAATCGAATTAAAATAGGCGTTGCTGTAACCATATTAGCAATCCCAACATTGGCAAATGCACAGCAACCGGCTAATGATGTTACCGCACCACTGCACCTTTTGCAAGCCGATTATCCAACGCCTTATGGGGTAAAATCAACACAGGAAATTAAAGCAACTATAGATAAAATATATGATTTTTTAGAAAAAACAACACCTGCCAGTTTAATAAACAATAAAACGAAACAGGAAGTTAGTGATCTAAAAAAACTAGACGAAAACACTATATTTTCTCCCGGAACTTTTAGATTAACCAGTTACGAATGGGGAGTAACTTATGCTGCGATGCTTTTAGCCACAGAAGCTACAGGAGATCAAAAATATGCCGATTACACCAACAAACGATTAAAATTAATCGCTGATATTGCTCCATATTACAAAAAACAACTTCAAAAAAATCCAAAATTTCCATCGCCAATACACGGTTTTTTAACACCACACGCTTTGGATGATGGCGGCGCTGTTACCGCCTCGATGATTAAAGCACAAAGAGCGGGTTTAAAAGCCGATTTGAGACCATTAATTGATGATTTCATGAACTATATCAGTACTAAAGAATTTCGTCTTACCGATGGAACGCTGGCCAGAAACAGACCTCAACCCAACACTTTATGGCTAGACGATTTGTTCATGTCGGTTCCTGCTTTAGCACAAATGGGCAAATTAACAGGCGATGTAAAGTATTATGATGATGCTGTAAAACAGGTAAAACAATTCTCAGAGCGAATGTATAACAGCCAAAAAAACCTGTACATGCACGGCTGGGTACAATCAATGGAAGAACATCCACAATTTCATTGGGCTCGTGCCAACGGTTGGGCGGTGATGACCTTAGTCGAGTTATTAGAAGTTTTACCAAAAGACCATTCAGGATACAATGCTGTTTTAAGCCAACTACAATCACACATTAAAGGATTAGTTGCCTATCAAGATGGGACTGGTTTCTGGCATCAATTGATTGATCGCGATGACACCTACTTAGAAACATCGGCAACTGCTATTTATGCTTATTCGATTACTCGCGCTATCAATAGAGGTTATATTGACAAGGCGGCTTATGCTCCAGCAGCCTTGTTAGCTTGGAATGCAGTTGCTACAAAAGTAAACAACAAAGGAGAAGTGGAAGGAACTTGCGTAGGAACAGGCATGGGCTTTGATCCTGCTTTTTACTACTATCGTCCAATAAATGTTTTTGCTGCTCATGGTTATGGCCCAGTAATTTTAGCTGGATCAGAAATCATTATGATGCTTAAAAACAATGAATTCGAAATCAATGATAGTTCCTTACAGTTAAAAGCACGCAAATAATTTTAAAATACAATTCATGAAAAGCCTCATCTTAAACACCATAGTAGTATTATCAAGCTGTTTTTTATCTTTTGCACAGAAAACAGCCACTCCTACTACACCTAATTTTGTAGTTATTGTTGCTGATGATGCAGGCTGGAATGATGTAGGTTATAATGGTTCAGAAATAAAAACCCCGAATATCGATTGGCTTGCCAAAAAGGGTGCACAACTCAATCGTTTGTACGCTGCTCCTACATGTTCTCCATCCAGAGCGAGTTTTTTCACGGGAAGACCCTCAAGTCGTATGGGGATTGTAGCACCTATAAGCGACAAAAGCAACTTAACGCTTCCTAGTGATGTTACCACTTTGCCACAAGCTTTGCACCAACAAAATTACCAAACAGCTTTGTTTGGAAAATGGCATTTGGGTTTAAATCCATCTAGCGGACCTAAAGCCTATGGTTTTGATTATTCGTATGGTTTTTTACATGGACAAATAGACCAATACAGCCATGAATATAAAAATGGAGATCCGAGTTGGCATCGAAATGGCGAATTCATAACCGAAAAAGGACACGTTACTGATTTGGTCGAAAATGAAGCAATCACATGGCTTAAAACCAAAAGAGATCCTTCTAAAAACTTTTACATTCAGCTGAGTTATAGCGCTCCGCATTTTCCTTTGCAAGAAGATGACAAATGGAAAAAGCCCTATTTAAAAACCATTAAAAATAATTCTCGAAGAGATTATGCCGCAGCTATGTCGCATTTAGATTATAGCATTGGGCAAATAATGAAAACTTTAAAACAACAGCATTTAGACAAGAATACAGTCCTTATTTTCATGAGTGATAATGGCGCTATGGACAAATGGAATCCTGGAAATCAATACAAAGGTAGACACGCAGCCAATGATGTTTTGGGTAACAATTTCCCTCTACGAGACTGGAAAACTTCAAACTATGAAGGCGCAATACGTGTTCCCGCAATCATTTATTGGAAAAACAAAACAAATAGTTCATTGAACAACAATTACATTTCGGTAACTGATTTAATGCCTACTATTTTGTCTTTGGCTGGAGCCAAATCTATTCCTGCAACTGTTGAAGGACAAAACATTTGGAATTCGATTATTACTAAAGATTCTATCCCAAATCAAGCCATCTACATTCGTGGTCATCTACAGGAAAGCATTATTGAAAAACCTTGGAAATTAATTAGAACAAGACATAAAAATGCACCAACTGTTTTTGAACTTTTCAATATCGAAAAAGATCCTGAAGAAAAAGAAAATCTAGTGCTGACTCATCCAAATGTGACCAATAAATTAAAACAAAATTTAGACCTTCAATTTGCCAAGGATTCTAAAGAAGTCAATTCAGCTGGAGAATAAATTAAGATAACAATCCTTAGTTGCACCAATTTTAAAAATGGCAGAAGTAAGGGATTGTCATAAAAATTAAAATTATCTTAAAAAGAAAACTTCCTAAATACTCTATAAATGGAGTACTTAGGAAGTTTTTTTTCAACGCGTTAAAATTAATTCAAACTCTTTAATGGTGTTATAGTAACTGAAGTAGTCAATCCAGAAGGCATTGGAGTCCATTTAGTAGCATCAAATTTATTATAGTCCTTATCGACCATATTGATTTCGTAGAAAATTTTCCATTCCTTACCTTTCTTTTCCATGTCAATCACTCTATTGGCAGAAAGATTAGTAACCTGAACTTTCAATTCGTTTTTTCTTTTCTTCAATTTCCCTAAATTGATTGTAAAAGGTACTGACCATGCATCGCCAATATATTCACCGTTCAACCAAATTTTAGCACTTTCTCTCACATCCCCTAAATTTAATTGCCAGTTATCAGCAGCTACTTTTGGAGCATCAAATTGTAAAGTATACAATGCCGTTCCTGAAAAAGCTTCCGTTTCTGGGCTAATTTTAGTCCAGGATTCTAAAGTACTAACTTTTGCCGGAGCGGGTAAAGTTGGCCCTCCTTTTTCAAAAGTCAATTTCCAATCTCCTTTTAAAACAATTGGTTCTGCTACGGCTTCGTAATATTTCCAAGGTTTTTCAGAAGTTGTATTCTCCGTTTTCAGAATAAATGATTTACCAGATTCAATGCGAAGTTTTACCAAAGTAATTTGTCCTTCTTTCTTAACCATCCCATTACCAACATTTCTATTCAATGGATCTAAAATTAACACTTCTTTATTGGCTACAGCCAAAGGAATAAATCCTTCGATTGTTTTAGCAGTATGATTCACTAAATAATAGATTTTTTCTCCATCCAAATCTCTTCTAATGAATTTCAAACCAGTTTTCACTAATGTTTCCGGTTGTTCATTGGCATCAGCCAAAGCTTTAAACAAATCACTCACCGGATTTATAATAGCCGAATTAGAAGAAAGTAATGCCGATAATTTGGTGTTTTGAGCTTCGAAATCGTTAAACCCGGGAACTGATTTTGGCAAACCTTCAAAAATAATATGCGCACCCGCTTTTTTCAAAGTAATCAATTTTTCTAAAGTAGCCAATGGCATTTTATCGCAATTAGGAATCACTAATGATTTATAACTGCCTCCAGGCAAAACTAGCATCCCGTCTTTTACCGTAGCCTGAGTAATAAAACTATCCGAAACAAAATCAACTCCATAACCATTATCCATCAACTTTTTTGTGGTATCGTAAAATGGAGTTCCATGCAGCCATTCCTTTAACGAGTGAATCTTGAATTGGAAAAATAAATTCCCATCTAAGCTTTTTCCCCAGGTATCGTAAACTGGATAATACAACAAGGTTTCATTATCTGGTTTTCCAGCTTGCAACATCGACTGGCAATTAGCAATATAATCGAACAATCCCGGAGCGTCTTCCCAAATTGAATTAGTAGCATTAAAATTTACAGAAGCATAAAATTTCCATCCCGGCCATTCGGCTCTTTTAGGTGAATAAGTAGAACCATGAAGAAAAACATGATTGATTCCGTTAAGCATTAAGTCTTCTACTTCTGGTTTGCATTGTGACAAAGCCGTTTTAAAATGGTCTCTCAGCCAAGTAAAAGTCTCTGAAGAAGTTAATGGTTTTCCAGCAATATGCGCCGCCGAAGAAGAGAATTTCAACATTACAGGATCGGCATCGCCATCTCTAATATCTTCTTTTTCACGTCTGAATCCCGGAATATCATAAGGCATAGAACCAAAAGTTTCACACTCTGGAATATCAGCAGATGCATACAAATCAATTAAATTCCCAGGTGAACCGTGCGCTTGTAACTTGGTTTTGTAATTTTTCGAATTCGCCCATTTTGTCCAAGGCAAATCAAATTTATTTAACAATAAATCAGAAATTGTTTCTCTGTAATCACTTTTAATTCTGTTTCCAATTTCAGAATCTTCTTTAGACAACAACTGCGGAAGGTATTTTTTTAAATCATACCCTCTGCGCTTTTCAAATTCTTGCAAAAACAACGGAGTGAAATCAGTACCATATACTTCGTAACTGTCATTAAAAATGGCTCTCAGTTTTCCTTCAAATCCCACTAAAGCTTTATCAAAAGGAGCGACATAAGCATTGAGGGCTTCTGTAGAAAAATGATCTAAAGTGTAGCCTTTTCCACCCGGTGCAGCACGTTTAACCTGCTGAGCTGTTTTACCAGCAAAAACAGCATACAGTGTATAATTTGTTTTTTTAGCTTTCCAGTTTAGTACATTTCCTTTCAATTCACTTGTCAAATCAAGAAAAGAACCATCAGATCCGTAAGCCGAAACCGCTAATAATTGCGCTGGAACTTTTTCCTTTACTGGATCTACTTTTATTTCTTTATTAAACTGTTCGTTTATCTTAACCTCATATTTCTCTACAACTAATTTAGTTGCAGCGTTTTCTAACGAAACCTGAGATCCGCCATACGGCCATCCAGTTCCCAAAACCATATCGACCTGTAAACCCAAACTATCGGCAATTTTTACCGTGTAGCCCAGCATTTCCATATACTTTGGCGACAAATAATCAATAAAATTATTTTCTTCTCCTTTTACTCCATAAATAGGTGTGATTTCAACTCCTCCAATTCCCACTTTTTGAAAATCGATTAAACTGGATTTCAAATTAGGTTTGTCTACTGCACTTCCCATCCACCACCAGCGAGCCCATGGTTTATTTACATTTTTAGTTTCGGGCCAAACTGAATTTGTTTTATTTGCCTGCGCAACACCATTTAGAGAAAACAGAATTCCGACAATAAACGGAAGATAATTGAGTTTAATTTTCATTGATTTTATATTAAAATTAGTGGGGGTCAAACTTAAATTGAAAAATCCAACCTCCTTATTTTTTAAAATTTGAGTAAATTTTATTCAGAATATAAAATTATCAAACTTGACCTTCTTAAGCATCCTGCCCCATCCTGTTAATTACCTATACCATAAAGAGGATTACTATTTCAAAAATAGCTTTTAATTTACGACTGCCGTATCATCAACAACAATGCCATTTGAGAGTATTTTGAAATTGATTCAAAAAAGTGAAAAACCCGTATGAATAATCAAAAGAGCGTTTGTTTTGACTTATATCAATAAATGAGAAATCTAAGCACAAAAGCAATCTATTTTGTTGCTTTATAAAAAGTTTCAAAGACCAAACCACTAAACAGAAATGTTAAAAAAGAAACACACTCTGTAAATGACTATTTAGACGAAAAAAATGGCAAGCAAGGCACAGCCGAAAGTGAAGAGTTCACAAAAAAAAACATTGTCTTTTTATTATGGCGAATTGATAAAAGAAAAACGCAAGAAAAAAAAGCTAACCCAACAACAATTAGCAGACCAAATAGGCAAAGAACGTGCCTATATTGCCAAAATAGAACAAGGCAAAACTGATTTACAAATTTCTAATTTTGTGCAAATAATTAATGCATTTGGATTATCATTACAGATTGCGTAATCCATCAAAAATAAAGGCATAAAAAAAGCTTCTCGATTGAGAAGCTTTTAGTGCGGATAATAGGACTCGAACCTACACGCCTTGCGGCACCAGATCCTAAGTCTGGCATGTCTACCAATTTCACCATATCCGCATGTAATTGTGGGTGCAAATATAAGCATACTTTCCAATATTCAAAGTAAAAAATTAAAAAAAATTATAATTCAGTTTTTTGTATTTTTGAAAGTATCAAAACCCAGCACAATCAATGGAAAACATCACAAATTACATACAACAAAACAAAGATCGCTTCATCAACGAATTAATTGAAATATTAAAAATCCCTTCTGTAAGTGCTGATTCTGCTTATTCACAGGATGTAATCGATACTTCTGAAGCCGTAAAACTTAGTCTTGAAAAAGCAGGTTGTGACAAAGTCGAAATCTGCGAAACCAACGGCTACCCTATTGTTTACGCCGAAAAAATAATTGACCCTAATTTGCCAACGGTTTTAGTTTACGGTCATTATGATGTACAGCCACCTGACCCAATTGAACTCTGGACTTCTCCTCCATTCGAACCCGTAATCAAAAAAACCAACATTCATCCCGAAGGCGCTATTTTTGCCCGTGGTGCTTGTGATGACAAAGGCCAAATGTACATGCACGTCAAAGCATTCGAATACATGATTCAGAGCAACACCCTACCTTGCAACGTCAAATTCATGATTGAAGGCGAGGAAGAAGTGGGCAGCGTGAACCTAAAAAGCTTTGTCGAAAACAACGCAGCAAAACTAAAAAACGATGTGATTTTAATTTCAGATACTGGAATGATTTCTAATCAGCAGCCATCGATAACTACAGGATTACGCGGGTTGAGTTATGTTGAAGTCGAAGTTACAGGCCCTAACAGAGACTTACATTCTGGATTGTACGGAGGTGCAGTAGCTAATCCAATTAACATTCTGAGCAAAATGATTGCTTCGCTACACGACGAAAACAATCGCATAACAATTCCTGGATTTTATGACGAGGTAGAAGAATTATCGCTTGAAGAACGAGCCGAAATGGCCAAAGCGCCTTTTGATATCGAAAACTACAAAAAAGCACTCGATTTAAAGGATGTCTATGGCGAAGAAGGCTATGTTACCAATGAAAGAAATGCCATCCGTCCTACACTGGATGTCAACGGAATTTGGGGAGGCTATACGGGTCAGGGAGCCAAAACCGTTATTCCTAGTAAGGCTTTCGCCAAAATTTCGATGCGACTGGTTCCCAATCAAGACTGGGAGGAAATCACCGAGTTATTTACCAAACATTTCATCGCGATTGCTCCCAAAGCGGTTACTGTAAAAGTAACTCCGCATCATGGCGGTCAAGGATATGTAACCCCTATTGACAGCATTGGTTATAAAGCCGCTAATATGGCCTACACCGAAACCTTTGGTATTCCTGCCATTCCGGTGCGTTCAGGCGGAAGTATTCCTATTGTCGCTTTATTCGAAAAAGAACTAAAAAGCAAAACCATCCTGATGGGATTTGGACTCGACAGCGATGCGATTCACTCTCCCAACGAACATTTTGGGATTTTTAATTACCTAAAAGGAATTGAAACCATTCCGTTGTTTTATAAATATTTTGTGGAGTTGTCGAAGTAAGCTAACCGCAAAGTAAGCTAAGTTTTTCGCAAAGTTCTCTAAGTTGAAACAAATGAAATCCGTTCAGTAATGGGCGGATTTTTTTTGGGCGTTTCCGCCGCGGCGGGCGGGCTATCCGCTGTATCTTTTTATTTAAAAAAATAAAAAGGATGCCGCTTCTATCCCTAACGCAAATGAATGGATTAATGAGTAAAAAAACACATTAGTGTCAGGTTCTTAAAGATTTTAATTATTTAATAAGCTTTCAATATCCTTTACAACTTCAAACAAATCTGAGGGAATTCCATGAAAATTACCGCAGTTTTCAGAACAAGCTTCATTGTGTTCGGACTTATATCCTTCCATTACATTAAAATAACCCTTTAATTTTGAATCAAATAAAAACGCTAAAATATTTACATATTCATCCTTCACATTTTGATTTATAACAGTATCATTTAAAACTTCTGAAACTGTTTGTTTAAAATAAATTAAAAGAGATTTCAATTCTAAAAGTTTTGGTTCTAATTCATATGGTGTTCTTATTTTGTTACCATAAAAACTATTCTTAGAATTAACTAATAATTTATGAATTGCCTGTGATCCTTGATAATTAAATTTTTGTACATTTCCTTTTTGAGTATCATCCATGTAAGAAAAATAAAAACTATTAATTTCTTCTCTTAAAATTGAAACTTTTGTTTTTAAGAACTCAATCCTATTATTTATTAATCCTTCTTCTTCTTGTTTTTCAAATTGTTTTCTTACTTGTTCATTTGCATCAATTTGTGCTTTTAAAGCCAAATACACCAAAACAGAACCAAAAAAACCGAGAAAAGGTGCCGTTATACCTCCAATTGTATCTCCAATTTCTCCAGTACCCACAAAAGAAACTAAACCCAGATTTCTTGTTATTAAATAAGGAGTGAACAAAATTAGGACTCCAAAAAATACAATTAAAAACCATTCATTTTTAGACAACTCAATCTTCATTATTTCCAATTATTAGTTAACACAATTGTTTCATTATAAGGCTCATATCCTTCATTTATTTTATCAACTTTTATGACTACTGGCAAATCAGCTGAAAGACCCGCAAGAATACATGCTCCTTGTGGTAAAATTGATAAACTATCAAATGATACTTTATCTAAATAAGAAACGGTTCTGCCAATCGCTTCAATATCTTTGTTGTTGATTAAACGATGCAAAAAATAATTATGCAATTGTGATATTATTGTATCTGAAATATCAGATGGTCTTTGGCTTGATAAAGATAAAAATACCCCGAATTTTCTACCTTCTTTAATGATCTCTTCAAATGTTTCTAAGCGATAATCTTTCCAATTTTCGCTTTCTCTTATTGAATTTCTCGATAAAATATTGTGTGCTTCATCAATAATTATATTAAGATATTTATCTCTTGATAGATTATTTTTTTTAAAATATTCGTAATAATATTTGCATACGACTAATGGAATTATCTTTTTCATTTCCACATTAACATCGTTCAATGATATTATTGTTAAAGGTTTTTTATTATTAATAATATCCTCGCTGTCTATCTTAAATACTTTAGTAATCTGATTAAATTTTGTTTCAACTCTATTGTACAATGGACCTATATGTTCTCTTGAATAAAACCCTTTTAAAATCACATAAAAATAATTAAAAATTATTTGCAGTCTAATTTTACTAAAAATTGAAATTTTTTCAACATGAATTTCGAGTTCAAAAACAACCGATTTTAAGTTATCTGTGAATTTTTGAGGCTCTTTAGAGTTATCAATACCAAAAAAAATGTTTTGACCATAATTAATAATCAAGTTAGCTCTAATCCTATTTCTAATCTCTTTTAAATTTGAGAAAATAACACACTCAGTAGTATTAACTTTTAACAATTCATCTAAAAAATAAACATGAAAATCTTTTTCTAGATTTTTAGAGCCCTGAGTTAAAATCAAAGCTAAATTATTGAAAATTAAATTCTTAAGACCATCTTCTGTTTTTGTATATTCAATTAAATATTTTTTTGATAGAGAACTATCCAAAAATGGTTTTTGAGTTTGCTCTGTAGCTTTTAACAGTATAGACCAAAAAGTTAAATCATTAACCTCTGACTCTGGAATAGGGAAACGATCTCCATCTAATTTTGAAGTCGATAAAAAATATCTATCCTTATATTCTTTATCAATTATTATCGTTTCATCTTTTTTGTTTACAGCATATTCTCCATTAAAGTCAATTAATAGAAACTTCGCATTATTTTGAAACTTTGATGATTTTGAATATTTGTTTATCAATTCATGATACAACTTTGCTAACGTATAAGACTTACCACTTCCAGTATTTCCAAAAATGCCAATATGACTAGCAAATAGTTTGTCGACACTCAGTTTGATACTTACACTTGTTTCATTTAAAAGAGTTCCAATAGTAATTAAATCAGCTCCTTCTTTTGCAAAACTATGAATCATCTCAAATTCATCTTGAGTCAATAAGAAACAATCATTTTCAATTAATGGCAGCTCTTTTAAACCTTGTTTAAATTTAACTACAACATCATCTTTATCACTTTCTCTATCAATAAAACCAACTAATGTTACATTTAAAAATCGCTTTATTTTGTCTTTAAAATTTTTATACTCTGTTTGAGATAAGTTTTTATCATCTGAAATATATTCTCCTTCTATTTTACCTATTATCTCATTAAAACCTTTGGTGATTTTTACATAAGAACCAACGGAAACATTTTTAATTATTTCACCTTCGTAAATTAAATGTGGTGCATTTTTTTCCTTATCGACTTTGATAATTATTTTATTACCTCTTACTTCATTAACCGAACCGATTTTTAATACAGATTCAGAAATTAAATCATTGTTTAGCTTCTTCATCATTATTATTTGGTTTATTTTTTATTTTGATAAGTTCATATTCTCCTTGATTGAGTTGATAAGATTTGCTATCCAATCTTGAAGCGATTTTGCCAAACACATTTTTTATAACATTTGAAAAATCTCCAAGAACAATACAATTTAAATTATTAAACTTACTTTCTCCAAGTTTATCTTCAATATCATTCTTTGCTTTATCATTAAAACAAAAAACATAAACAATTAATGTTGGATTTGAATTAGCAACTCTTAATGTGATTTGTTTAATATGTTCATCTGCAAAAGAAAATCCACAAACAAACAACACTGAATTTTCTTTTTCAAGTGCATTAGAATACATCCTTAATTGTTCGTAATATTCTAATCGTAATGTTGTTGATTCAAATTTCTCCTTATTTGGGTTAATCATTACTAAGTCTTTATACTCTTTCAAAAACTTAAAATGATTTTCTAAACTTTTAACCTCTAATTCAATTACTTGTTTTTTTGCTATATCAAAATCTGTAATATTAGATACAATCTCATTTTTTTTATTAAATTTTATTTCATCTAGTTTTTTTAAAGTTTGTAGTGAAGAATCATATATGATTTTAACTTCATCACTACCTTCTTTTACTTGTTTCCAGGTAACGGAACCGTGAAGTTTAAAAAGATTAAATAATGGTAATTCTGATTTGAAATCATATTGAGCACTTGATTTAAAAAAAGTTTTTTGATAATTACTTGTGCTAAAAACGGGTTCGAATTTCCCACTAAAACCATCATTAAATTCTACTCCTGACTCATCTAAAGTTTTATCAAGAAACAAATCCATATTTGTGGTAAACAAATTAACTTGTCTATTTAAAAGGCTTGTTTTTCTTTTTAAAAGAACAATATTTAAAGCTTTTATAAATTCATTATAATTGTTTTTAGTATTCTGATAATCAATTTCTTTTTTTACAGATATATTGCTCAAAAGACGAAGATTTCCCCTGATACATTTATCAAAATATTCATATTTAATAGAAGTTTCAAGAACTTCAGTACTATTTTCTCCTTCCAATTTTGTTAAAAGTTCTTCAATATTATTTAGTGTTTCCAAATAATCTCTTGAAGCACCCGAACCAATCATGAAATTTATATGACAACTTTCAATTATTTTTTCAATCTTTTCTAACTCTTTATCATTCATAATTATATTGTCATTAATTTATATTTATTTGTCTCCTATAAAACTGAATTTTTATTTCTCCAAATCTACCTCTTCCTTTATCAAAATACATTTGACAAGCTTTATATTATTT
The DNA here is from genome assembly GCF_041729725.1 of Flavobacterium zubiriense. Classification (NCBI taxonomy): domain Bacteria; kingdom Pseudomonadati; phylum Bacteroidota; class Flavobacteriia; order Flavobacteriales; family Flavobacteriaceae; genus Flavobacterium; species Flavobacterium zubiriense. The sequence goes on from NZ_JBCFQL010000003.1 coordinate 63,537, forward strand.
CGTCATTCAAATATAAATTATTTTCTTACAGTTTAATCATTAGTTTTAAATAAAAATAGTTTTAGAAAAACTCTAATAGGTAGTTTTCAGAAATAAAACTACTTAATTTTTTAAATACTTGGCTGAGATTCCTCCTCTGTCGGAATTAACAAACTGGTAAATCCCTCTGAATTTGCGTTAAGGATGGAAGCGGCATCCTTTTGCTTTTTTCTTTAAAAAGCAAAAGATAGAGCGTACAGCCTGACCTCGTTGAAAAATCTGGAATTAAATATTATTTTTTCAACGAGGGAACGCCCAAATTATTATCAACTATACTTATACCCCAAATACGGCAGCATTTGTTCCTTAAAAACAACTCCATATTGTTCCAATTCTTTTAAAACGGGTAAATACACTTCTTTCAGGATTGGAATTTGAACGCCTGGAGTTGTAATCTTTCCGTTAAGGATTAACAAGGTAGCCATGGCAACAGGCAGTCCAACGGTTTTTGCCATAGCAGTGTAAGTTTGGTCTTGTCCTATGCAAACCATTTGGGAATCCATTTGGACTTTTTTGCCGTTGATTTCGTAGCCAAATTTATGATACATCACAATCATGTCTTTGTCATCGGGCTGAAGCGTCCAACTGTCATTGAGGATTTTTTCTAAAATTTGGGCTGGAGTAGCATTTTTAAGTCCGACAATTTTCTGGTCGTTGAATAAATCCAACTCTAGCAATTTGTCCCACATGATGTCGTCCTGGTCAATTTTGAGCAACAAACGGGTTTTTATCTCTACGGAATCCGTTGGGTGATACGGCAAAAACGAATTGATAAACTGGCGATAGCTCATGTTTTCGGAATCTTCCATCACATAAGAATCATCGGTCATGCCGAGTTGCACAAACATATTCCAGGCTTTGGAAAAACCAACACGACGAATGGTTCCGCGATACAAAGTAAGAATGTCATCTAAGCCATAAATGCTTCGATATTTTAAAGAATCTCTGTTCGAATACGCCTCAAATCGGCCGTAACCTTCCACTTCCAGAAATTCGGTACGACGAAACAAACTGGTGTACGGAATGTATTTATAACTGCCTTCCTGAATAAATTTGGCCACACCACCCTGACCCGCCAAAACCACATTACGGGGTGCCCAGGTAAATTTGTAATTCCAAAGATTAGTATCCGATTCGGGAGCTACGAGTCCGCCACAGAAAGATTCGAACAAAAGCATTTTTCCGCCTTTTTCTCTAATTTCGTCAATTACTTTCATGGCGCTCATGTGATCGATTCCGGGATCTAATCCCATTTCGTTCATAAAAATGAGTCCGTTCTGTTTCACCTCTGCATCCAACGCCTTCATTGCATCACTGATATAAGAAGCCGTAACCATACTTTTCTTGAAAGCCAAACAATCTTTTGCGATTTCAATGTGCAAATGAGCAGGCAACATCGAAATGACAATATTCGCTTTTTCAATGGCGGCACTTCGCTCGTTTTCATTAAAGATATCTAGAGTAATTGGAGTGGCATTAGGATGATTATTGGTTTTATTTTGAGCTAATTCCAAAGACAAATCAGCAATTACAAGATGCAATTGCTCTTCTTGGGATTTTTCCAAAAGATACTGAATCAGCGAAGAAGCAGACCGACCTGCACCAATAATTAGAATTTCTCTCATAGCTGGAAAATAGAACTCAAAAATAAGGAAATGTTTGTGCTAAGACAAATAGTAGCCATTAAATAAAAATAACCGCAAATTGCTTAGTCTGTACTGTATCGCTTGGCCAATTACATTAAGTTAAGGGTCCGCCTGTTCGAGTTGGCTTACAATTTGCGACAGAAAATTGTAAGCCAGTATCGAGAACTCTAGTTTACACAAAGCTTCTCGATACAATTTTAAATAATAAAGCTATCGCATTATCATTTAAAATCACTCGAAGTGACGACTAAAAAAGCTTAACTTAATGACATTAATCGCTTGGGATGCCAATTATTTTTTCAAAATCTTTGTGAAACTCTGTGGAACTTTTGCAAATCTTTGCGAAAAAACTTTGCCAACTTTGCGGTAAAAATCAATCTACTTTCTTAACAAAATTCACAAAACTTTAGCACAACAAACAGTAAACTATCCTCCAAAAAGCTTTTGGATTCCTTTGATTTCGAATACTTTTGTATAGAACCTAAACAGAAAAAAAAATGGATAAGAAAACAATTTCAACAGCGGCTTTACTCGGAATGATTGCCATAATTCTAGGTGCTTTTGGCGCTCATGCCTTAAAAAAAGTACTCAGCATCGAACAATTAGCCACCTTTGAAACGGGAGTTCGCTACCAAATGTATCATGCTTTGTTTCTATTATTCATTGGATTAATCCCTGATTTAAGTTCGAAAGCAAAAAACAACATTTACAATTTGGTGCTTTCGGGTGTGTTATTATTCTCAGGTTCGATTTATCTATTGGCAACCAACGCGCTTACTCCTATTGATTTTAGAGTAATTGGCTTTGTAACGCCTATTGGCGGACTATTGTTAATTTGTGCCTGGGCGGTTTTGTTGTATAATATCACAAAAAAGTCAGATAAAAATTAGGAATTCAAAAGAGGAACTAAAATATATGTTTTATCTTTAATTTAGAAACCTAAGAACTACTAAATAAGCCACCTTATGATTGTCAACAACTTGTTTTCTCTTGAAAATATCGGAATTAAAAACGCAAAAATTCACTATCAATTAACACCAGATCAATTGCACGAAATGACCTTGAATCGTGGAGAAGGAAGAGAAACATCTACGGGAGCCCTAGCCATCAACACGGGGAAATTTTCGGGTCGCTCGCCACAGGATCGCTTTATTGTAAAAGACAGCGTTACTGAAAACGAAGTGTGGTGGGGCGATATCAACATTCCTTTTGAACCGGCAAAATTTGATGCGCTTTACAACAAAATAACAGCCTATTTATCCAATAAAGAACTCTTTGTGAGAGATGCGTATGTATGTGCCGATCCCAATTATAGATTAAATGTGCGTGTGATTACTGAAACTCCTTGGGCTAATTTATTTTGTTCCAATATGTTTCTGAGACCCGAGATTAAAGAACTAACAAGTTTCGTTGCCGATTGGACTGTGCTATGTGCTCCGAGTTTCTTAGCTAATCCCGAAACCGACGGAACGCGTCAAGGAAATTTTACTGCTTTAAACTTTAGCCGAAAAATTATAATGATTGGAGGTACAGGATATACTGGCGAATTAAAGAAAGGTTTATTTTATGTATTGAATTTTATTCTTCCTTCCACACAAAATATTCTTTCAATGCACGCAAGTGCTAATGTGGGCGAAGACGGAACAACCGCTATTTTCTTTGGTTTATCAGGTACTGGAAAAACCACACTTTCTGCCGACCCAACTCGAAAATTAATCGGTGACGACGAACACGGTTGGACTGCCGATAATACGATTTTTAATTTTGAAGGAGGCTGTTATGCTAAAGTGGTTAACCTGAACGAAGAAAGCGAACCCGATATTTATAGAGCAGTTCGCAAGGGAGCCATGATTGAAAATATTGTTTTCAAAGCAGGCACAAATGAAGTTGATTATACTGACATTTCTATCTCTCCAAACACTCGAGTAAGTTATCCTATTGATCACATTAACAACATACAACCAGGTTCTATTGGTCAAAATCCAAAAAACATCTTTTTCCTGACTGCCGATTCCTTTGGAATCCTGCCTCCTATTGCTCGATTAACACCCGGACAAGCAGCGTACCATTTTATATCAGGGTATACAGCAAAAGTAGCTGGAACCGAAGCAGGTATAACTGAACCTCAGCCTAATTTTTCAGCTTGTTTTGGTGCACCATTTATGCCTTTGCACCCCACAAGATATGCCGAAATGTTGAGCAAAAAAATGAAAGATACCGATATAAAAGTTTGGTTAATTAACACGGGATGGACGGGCGGTCCTTACGGTACAGGAAACCGAATGAAATTAAAATACAGCCGCGCTATGATTACAGCGGCTTTAAACGGCGAATTAGACAACGTAAATTACCACAATCATGCTGTTTTTAAAATAGCTGTTCCGGAATCTTGCCCTAATGTACCGAGCGAGATTTTAAATCCGAGAAACACTTGGGAAGACCCAAATTTATATGACACAAAGGCAATTGAATTGGCTCAAAAATTCAAAAGGAATTTTGTACAATTTGAATCTTATGCAAATAACGAAATCCTAGCAGGAGCTCCAGAAGTATAAATCCATTATTTGTAGGAAAGTCCTAAAACACAAAAATCCCGATTGCTCGGGATTTTTTTATAAAAACATATTTTGAATACTATTTCAATTTTTTCTTGATTGCTACTTCATGATACGCTTCAATAACATCTCTTTCTTCAATATCATTAAATCCTTTTACTTGGATACCACAATCATAACCTTTAGCAACTTCTCTTACATCGTCTTTGAAACGCTTCAGTGCAATTAATTCACCTTCATGAATTACTACGCCCTCTCTAATAATTCTGATTTTACCATTTCTAGTAATTTTACCATCCATAACCATACATCCTGCAATAGTTCCCACTTTAGAAATTTTAAATAACTCTCTAATTTCAGCAGTTCCTAATACTTCCTCTTTCATTTCCGGAGCAAGCATTCCTTCCATTGCATCTTTTAAGTCATCAATTGCCGCGTAGATAATTGAGTAATAACGGATATCGATTTCTTCTTTATCAGCCAGTTGTCTTGCATTTCCAGCAGGACGAACATTAAATCCGATAATAATTGCATCAGAAGCAGAAGCCAACATAACGTCAGTTTCAGTAATTGCTCCTACACCTTTATGGATAATATTAATTTGAATTTCTTCAGTAGACAATTTAGAGAACGAATCAGATAATGCTTCAACAGAACCATCCACATCTCCTTTAAGAATTACGTTCAATTCTTTAAATTGACCTAATGCAATACGACGACCAATTTCGTCAAGAGTAATATGACGTTGTGTACGTACTGATTGTTCACGCATTAATTGAGAACGTTTAGCCGCAATTTGTTTTGCTTCTTTTTCATCTTCAAATACATTGAATTTATCTCCTGCCGTAGCTGCACCATCCAGACCTAAAATAGATACTGGTGTTGAAGGTCCTGCAACAGTAACAATATTACCACGTTCATCATGCATGGCTTTAATTTTACCATGATGTTTACCTGCTAATAAGTAATCTCCAATTTTTAATGTTCCGTGTTGTACTAATATGGTAGAAACATATCCTTTTCCTTTATCTAAAAATGCTTCGACTACAGTACCCTGAGCGGCTTTATTTGGATTAGATTTTAACTCTAAAACTTCAGCTTCTAATAATACTTTCTCTAACAACTCTTTTACACCTGTACCAACCTTTGCAGAAATATCATGAGATTGGATTTTTCCACCCCAGTCTTCTACTAATAAATTCATACCTGCCAAACGCTCTTTGATTTTTTCAACATTCGCATTGGGTTTATCAATTTTATTGATGGCAAATATAATTGGCACTCCAGCAGCTTGTGCGTGAGAAATAGCCTCTTTAGTTTGTGGCATGATATCATCATCCGCCGCAACCACAATAATAGCAATATCAGTAACTTGAGCTCCACGTGCACGCATTGCGGTAAACGCCTCGTGACCTGGTGTATCTAAGAAAGCAATTTTTTGACCATTATCTAAAGTTACTCCATAAGCACCAATGTGCTGTGTAATACCTCCAGATTCTCCAGCAATTACATTTTCTTTACGAATATAATCTAGTAAAGAGGTTTTACCGTGATCGACGTGACCCATTACAGTAACAATCGGTGCTCTTACTACTAAATCTTCTTCTCTATCTTCAATTACTTCGATAGCTTCTTCGATATCTACAGTAATAAATTCAACATCGTAACCAAATTCATCTGCAACAATAGTTAATGTTTCTGCATCCAAACGTTGATTTTGTGTAACCATGATACCAAGAGACATACATGTTCCAATTACTTTATTAATTTGAACATCCATCATGATCGCAATTTCACCTACAGTAACAAATTCAGTAACTTTTATAGTTTTACTTCCTTCGTCTAAAGCTCTTTGCTCATCGTCTGATTTTTGACGGTGTGTATCTCTTTTATCTCTTCTATATTTAGCCGCTTTAGATTTTCCTCCTTTTTTACCTTGAAGTTTTTCTAAAGTCTCTCTAATTTGATTTTTTACTTCCTCTTCTGTTGGCTCTACTTTAGCCACAATAGCAGGACGATTTCCTTTTACAAATCCAGGTCTAGCACCTCTATTAGCATTAAATCCTCCGCCACCAGTATTAGGTGTAATTTTGTTAGGATTAGGAGTTCCAGGAGGTCTAGGTGTGCTTGGCGTATTAGTAGTACCCGGTTTAGGAGCAATTCTTTTACGTTTGTTTTTGTTAGCATTTGCACCAGCAGCTCCAGGAGCACCTGGTTTATTAGGAGTGATTTTAGGATCCTCCTTTTTCTTTTTAGGCTTATTAAATTGAGACAAATCAATAGTTTGTCCTGTTAATTTTGCTCCAGAAAGTTTTTGATATTGAGTTGCAATGGCTTCTTCAGCAGGAGCTTCTTCAGTCTTAGCTACTTCTTCCGTTTTCTTAACAACTTCTTTTTCTTTAGCTGCGGGAACAACAGCTGCCTGTTTTTCCTCTTTTACAACTTCTTTCACAACTTCTTTTTCTTTCTTAGGTGCTGTGTTTACAACAACAGGCTTAGGAACTTCGGCTGCAACAGGTTTTTCTTCTTTTTTGTCTGATTCGATTTTCTCTGGAGAGCTAATTTTAGCAGTCGGTTTTTCTTCGACAACTTCAGGCTTAGGAGCAACTACTTTTTCCTCAACTACTGGAGGAGGTGTAGCTTTTGAAGGATTCAAATCTATTTTTCCAACTTGAACAGGTCCTGAAATTACAGCTCTCGCCTTAATTACTTGCTGTTGTTGTCTTTGCAATTCTTCTTCTTGCTTACGTTTATCTTCAGCTTCTCTATCGCGCTCGATACGTAAAGCTTCTTTTTCTTTTCTCTTCTCTTCACTTACTTCTTTCGAAGCCTCTTTTTTCCCTCTGTCACCCGCAAACTGACCGCACAAGACATTGTATACATCATCAGAAATTTTTGTGTTTGGATTTGACTCTATTGCAATCCCCTTATCTTTAAGATAATCCACAGCTCTTTCCAAAGAAATATTCAATTCCCTTAAAACTTTGTTTATTCTTATTACTCTCTCTTCAGACATATAACCTTTTTATTATTACCTATTTTGTTGTGTTGTTAGAAGCATAGAATTAACTATCGAACTCTTCTTTCAATATTTTCATTACATCTAGAATTGTTTCTTCTTCTAAATCTGTTCTTCTTACTAAATCTTCTACATCTTGTTTCAAGATACTTTTAGCTGTATCTAATCCAATTTTTGCAAATTCTTCTATAATCCATTCTTCAATTTCATCTGAGAATTCTGTTAATTCAACATCATCCTCATCTGCAGTTGCTCCAGCAACATCTCCTTCTCTAATAACATCCAATTCATATCCAGTTAACAAACCAGCTAATTTAATGTTATGACCCCCTCTACCAATTGCTTTTGAAACTTCTTCTAATTTCAGGAAGACATCCGCTCTTTTTGTTTCTTCGTTAATTTTTATTGAAGAAACTTTTGCAGGACTCAAAGCTCTTGTGATAAACAACTGAATATTGCTTGTATAATTGATAACATCAATGTTTTCATTCCCTAATTCACGAACAATTCCGTGGATACGAGATCCTTTCATTCCCACACAAGCACCTACTGGATCAATTCTATCATCATAAGAATCTACAGCTACTTTTGCTTTTTCACCTGGAATTCTTACTACTTTTTTGATGGTAATTAAACCGTCAAAAACCTCTGGAATTTCTTGTTCAAACAATTTTTCTAAAAACTTCTCAGAAGTTCTAGACATAATAATTTGAGGTTTATTTCCTTTTAGTTCCACACTTTCAATAATTCCACGCACGTTATCTCCTTTACGGAAAAAATCAGATGGAATTTGTTTTTCTTTTGGAAGCACAATTTCATTTCCTTCATCATCCACAAGAATTACTACTCTTGGTCTAACATGGTGTACTTCGGCGGTGTAAATATCGCCTATTAAATCTTTAAATTGCTTGTAAAGATTAGTGTTATCATGCTCGTGTATTTTTGAAATCAAATTTTGACGCAAAGCTAAAATAGCTCTTCTTCCTAAATCAATCAATTTTACCTCTTCAGAAACTTCTTCACCAATTTCAAAATCCGCTTCAATCTTTCTAGCTTCTGTCAAAGTAATCTCTTCATTTTCGAAATCCAAATCTTCGTCGGCAACGATTACTCTTCTTCTCCAAATTTCCATATCTCCTTTATCAGGATTGATAATGATATCGAAATTATCATCTGAACCGTATTTTTTCTTCAATGCATTTCTAAATACATCTTCTAAAATTGCCATAAGCGTTACACGATCAATAAGTTTATCATCTTTAAACTCTGAAAATGAATCGATTAATGCTAAATTTTCCATGCGAATTCTTTAAATTAAAATGTTACTGTAACAACTGCCTCTTTAATTTCTGTATAAGGTATTTGTTGTTCTTTCTGTACTGTTTCTTTTCCTTTTCCTACTTTTTTAGGCTCTCTTGCTTTCCAAGACAAAATTATGAAATCTTCATTAGCATCAACTAATTCAGCTTCAATTTTTTCAGTATTTGTAGTCACAATCAAAGTTCTACCAATATTTTTTATATATTGACGAACCAATTTTAATGGCGAACCCACCCCTACCGAAGCCACTTCTAGTGAGAAATCCTGCTCTTCTCTATCTAAATTGCTTTCAACTGCGCGACTCACATCAATGCAATCCTGCAAAACCACTCCATTATCATCATCTAAGGTCACAATTACCTTAAAAGCATCAGTAATAGTTAGATCAATCAAAAAAAGTGAAGGTCTTTCTTCTAGAGCTTCCTGCAATAATGTATTTACTTTTTCTTTAAATGTCATATTTTTTATAAAAAGAGGGGACATTTAGTCCCCTCATTATCTAGATTTTAATAAATAACGGCACAAATATAGTGTTTATTTTTATAAACTAAAAATAATTGATTGCTGTAAAATTATTCCTTACCTTTATTACTATTGCAAAATACAATTCTAAACCACTCTTAAATCCTGAAAATAATGAAAAAAATACTAGTCCCTACCGATTTTTCAACCCAGGCCGAAAACGCCTTAAAAGTTGCCGCTCAAATAGCCCGAAATAACAATTCGGAAATCCATTTATTGCACATTTTAGAAATTCCCAGCCAGATGAACGATGCCATAACCGGAACTACCCCTATACCCGAAGTGATGTTTTTTATTCAAAAAGCGAAGGAAACCATGCGTTTTATAAAAGAAAAAAGTTTTCTCCAAGGCATCACTGTGATGGACTCCATCAAAATTGAGAAAGCTTCACAAGCCATTATTTCCTACAGCAAAGAACACAAAATGGATTTAGTAATAATGGGCTCCAATGGTACTTCGGGAATTGAAGAAATCATCATTGGTTCCAATACCGAAAAAGTAGTTCGCTTATCCAATGCTCCTGTATTGATTATCAAAGAAGAAATTACTGAATTTAACCCAAAAAACATTGTTTTTGCTTCCGATTTCTCTGAAGAAATAAAAAAACCGTTCGGCAAACTTCTTGACCTAGTATATGCTTTCAATGCACATCTTCATTTAGTAACTATCTGCACACCGAACAGCTTTAAAACCACAGATTTGACTGAAAAAATAGTACAGGAGTTTATTAGTGATTTTGACATAAAAAACTATTCTACACACATTTACAACGATACCAATGTAGAAAAAGGAATAATTAATTTTTCAAACCACATTAATGCCGATTTAATAAGTCTTTGCACACATGGTCGAACTGGACTTTCGCACTTTTTCACTGGAAGTATCAGCGAAGATTTAGCCAATCACGCCTCAAAACCACTTATTGTTTTTAAAATTTAATGTAACAATCAGCAAAAACCCCTTCTATATGTATCATCCTTGTACCATTATTAAATTCTTAGTCCGCTTAGTGAACAGACATAAAACTTAAAACAAAAAAGCTCTAAACATTTTTAATACGTTTAGAGCTTTTTGAATATTTACAACAACTTTTTATCCTACCCCAACAACAATTGGCGCTGCAAGACAAGAATCCGGAATGGCAAAAGCATCGACTAAGGCAACTGCATCCGGTCGAATATCCCAACAAAGCTGATTAACCATTTTTCGAATGGCTTTTGTTTTTATTGCTTCCATGTAACCATCTTCTAAATACCAGGCCTTATTTTTTTCTATTTGCGAAAGCGCATACAATTGATTCAATTTTGTTAAAATTGCTTTACTTTTTTCATCTTCAACAGCTGCGATAGCAATTTGGAATTGTTCCAAAACCACTCGCTCTAAATAAGCCTCTGCCACATCTATCATTTGGTGCTGCACCACATTAAAAGCATCGTAAGCCTCCAAACCATTATCAATTAATTTTTTGATACGCTTAGCAGCCGAAGCCAAAATGGTTTTTTCCCGATGTTGAAAAGCTTGCAAATGAAATTCACTATCCAGCAAATGCTCTTCATCAGTTTTCCGAATCACTAACGGATTTTTCTCTGCAATAGCCGATTTAGCATTTTCATACACATAGTGAATAATCCCAAAAGAACCCATTTCACCAAAAGATTTTCTAAACTCTGCCAGACGATTTTTAGCCACTAACTGCATCAATACGGTATTATCACCTTCAAAAGTGGTATATATTTCGGTATCATTTTTCAAATCATCGATTCTATTTTCAGACAAATACCCCTTTCCACCGCAGGCTTCGCGGCATTCTTGCAAAATTGCCGTTGTACTCCAGGTTGAATACGATTTCAATCCTGCAGCCAAGGCTTCAATTTCTTGCATTTCAGCTTCCGATTTATTGATAAAACGTTGCGTCAAATATTGCAAAGCAAAATGAACCGCATACGTTTTAGCCAGCGGAATCAACAACCTGCGTTGGTGCATTCGATAATTCAAAATCGGAACTTCTGCACCGCCTTCAGGACCAAATTGCTTGCGTTGATCGCTGTATTTTATGGCAATAGTCAATCCACTTTTGGCAGCAGCCAAAGCCGAACGCGGAATTCCAATTCGACCTCCAACCAAAGTTCCCAACATGGTAAAAAAGCGTCTGTTATCACTCGGAATCGGACTTTCAAATTCCCCTTTATCATTGACAGAAGCAAAACGATCTAGCATGTTTTCTTTTGGAATTACCACTTGATCAAAACGAATCGTACCATTATCCACCCCATTCAATCCCATTTTACGACCACAATCTCCGATGGTAATTCCTTTTAAAACCACGCCATTTTCATCCCGCAAAGGCACCACAAAAGCATTCACGCCATGATCCTGTCCTTGAATAATGAGTTTCGCAAAAACAGTTGCCATTTGTCCATGAACCGCTGCATTACCAATGTATTCTTTTTGGGCTTTTTCATGCGGCGTATGAATGGTAAACGTTTGGCTTTCGTGATTGTAAGTAGCCGTTGTTTCCAATCCTTTTACATTCGAACCGTGATGCGTTTCGGTCATAGCAAAACAACCTGGCAATTTTAGTGTACCAATGTCTTTTAGATATTTAGCATAATGTTTTTCGGTTCCTAATGACTGAATGCTCATTCCCCAAAGTCCAAATTGGACTCCAAATTTAATCACCAAGCTCAAATCATGATAACTCAACGTTTCCATAATCGAAAAATAATCAGCTATGTTTTCGCCGCCGCCATATTTTTTAGGATAAGCCATATTCCCGAGGTTTTCATCGGCCAGGATTTGACACCACTCCAATACTTTTTGGCGATAAACGTTTATATCAGTTGAAGTTTCGTATTTAAATTCTGGTCTCGAAATAACCGATTTGACTTTATTAATTATCGGCGCTTGTGCTCCATCTAAAATAGCGGTGATTTTTTGAAAATCAAAGCTAGTTTCTGTATGCGAATTGACGGTATGGGATTTTGCTTTGGTTTTGAAATTACTAACAGCTTCTTCACCCAAAATCCCTAAATCATTTTCGAGTTTTACAAAAGCAATTTCCTTACTCTGAATTACAGCATCATTCTCAGAAAGCACTACCGCAATTTCAAAAATAGATTTTACAGCAGGTTTTTTCTGAATGCTTTGTTCAATTTTATTTTTCCAATTGGTAATATCCTGACGAGACGGCGGATTAGTAATTGTTATTTTCGAAAACAAAAATTCTTTCTCTTCTGCCGAAAGCCAATCTTGCGAATCAATAAAACTTTGTAAGGTGGCAAACTCTTTTTTAGTCAATAAATCATCTGACCATACAATATAGAACAGCGGAATGAAAGCTTGTAATTTGGCGTTTTTCATAAACAAGTATATTTCAATTTAGAAATCCATTTTTATAACAGATTATGAAAATACAGATTATGATTTGTAATTGATGTTAAGATTCTGGTAATTTTAGAATAGAGAAAAATTTATTCCTACGCATTTCACTAGGCCACAAAAAACAAAACCCCGTAAACGTTATGTTTACAGGGTTCTTTTTAATTTGCTAGTTGGTCTACAAGGACTCGAACCTTGAAAGACTGCACCAAAAACAGTTGTGTTACCATTACACCATAGACCAGCAGTGCTTTATTGCGAGTGCAAATTTACAAGCTTTTTCAGTTTACACAAACTTTTTTATATATTTTTTCAAAAAAAGATTTAAAAAAGAAAAATACGCCTCATAATCAACAATTTAAAAAAGCCAATAGTTTTGTAGAAAATTTTGTTAATGGCTATATCCTTAAATAAAAAAACATTTTCTTTGTAACTCGAAAAATTAACTAAAATTTACTACATGAATAAGGAGTCTTTCAATTTCAAAAAATGGAATACTATTCTAGGATGGATTGCATTTGGAATCGCATTAATAACCTATTCTCTTACTGTTGAGCCCACAATGAGTTTTTGGGATTGTGGAGAATACATTGCCACAGCAGCTAAATTAGAAGTAGGACATCCACCTGGAGCTCCTTTGTTTCAAATGATTGGCGCTTTTTTCGCGATGTTTGCTACTAGTGTAGAACATGTTGCTTTAATGGTCAATATGACTTCCGTTTTTTCGAGTGCCTTTACCATTCTTTTTATGTTTTGGTCTTCTACTATGATTTTGAGAAGAATCGTCAATAACTCTGAAGAAGTGAATAAAAGCAACGACATTGTCATTTTAGGAAGTTCGTTTGTAGGCGCTTTAGCTTATACTTTTTCGGATAGTTTTTGGTACAATGCTGTTGAAGCCGAAGTTTACGCTATGGCATCTTTGTTTATTGCATTGCTTTTTTGGCTTGGATTACGCTGGGAACAAGACATGGACAAACCAAGAGGAAACAAATGGTTGTTAATCATTTCTTTGGTAACTGGTCTATCATTTGGAGTTCACTTTATGGCATTGTTAACCATTCCTGCAATCGGATTTTTATATTATTTTAAAAATTATAAAACGGTAACCATTAAAAATTTCATTATTGCCAATGTAGTAGTGGTATCGGTTTTATTATTTATTTTCAAATTATTACTTCCTTTAACGATGGCGTTTTTTGCAAAAACAGAAGTTTTTACCGTGAACAGCCTCGGAATGCCTTTTGATTCTGGAACTATTTTAGCTGCATTAGCCTTAATAGCTGCTTTCTACTTTGGAATAAAATACACTAAAGAAAAAGGATTAGTGACTTACAACACCCTTATTCTTTGTGTCTTATTTATATTAATTGGATTCTCAACTTGGTTGATGTTACCTATCCGTGCCAATGCTAATGTGATTATCAACGAGAACAAACCATCGGATGCCCGTGAGGTTTTGGCTTATTACAACAGAGAACAATACGGTTCTAATCCGTTGTTTTACGGTCCGCAATACACCGAAACTTTTGCAGGATTAGACCCAAAAACACCGTATCGTGACAAAGCACCTAACTACGAGAGAGATTACAAAACAGGAAAATACGTTATTGTAAACAACTACAAAAACGCTGAACAAAACAGTGATGATGCTCAAAAAACATTCTTACCTAGAATGTGGAGCACGGAGCACATTGCAAATTATATCAATTTTACCAATCCGCCTCAATTTACCATCAACCCCAATTATCCTTATGAGAATGATTTGGCAAAATACGGAATTGACGCTAGTCAATTATCTGAAGAAGATTACAATAGAGCAACAGCACAATTAAGAAACGAGGTTGAAAAAACCATTGGCGAATTCAGAAAAGCTTATGCTCAAAAACAAATTGACAATGATGGCTATGTAAAATTCTTAAGAAGCTACGGCGATTACCTAATCATTGAAAAACCGACTACTACAGACAACCTTAGTTTTATGGTCGAATACCAGTTTGGTTACATGTACTGGAGGTATTTAATGTGGAATTTTGTGGGGCGTCAAAGCGATAACCAGGGAAGATACGACCATCAAGATGGAAACTGGTTGAGCGGAATCTCCTTTATCGATAACATTCATTTAGGTTCACAAGACAATTTACCTAGTGATGCCTTAAACAACAAAGGTCGAAATGTGTATTATTTCATTCCTTTTATTTTAGGGCTTATTGGATTAATGTATCACGCAAGCAAAGATTTAAAAAGCTTTTATGTATTATTTGTTTTATTTCTTTTCACTGGATTAGCATTAAAAATTTACCTCAACGAAAGACCTTTCGAGCCTAGAGAGAGAGACTACGCTTTAGTAGGTTCATTTTATGTATTTGCCATTTGGATTGGATTAGGAGTTTATTCTTTGTATGAAAGCGCCAAAAAATATTTGTCTCCTAGAATTGCTGGGCCAGTAATTATAGCAGCTACTTTATTGAGTGCACCTGTTTTGATGGCTTCGCAAAACTGGGATGACCACGATCGTTCTGGAAAATATACTGCCTTAGCAATGGCAAAAGCTTATTTGAATTCTTGTGATCCTAATGGTATTTTATTCACCATTGGAGATAACGACACCTTCCCGCTTTGGTATGCACAAGAAATCGAAGGTATTAGAACCGATATAAAAATCGTAAATACAAGTCTTTTCATGACCGATTGGTATATTGACCAAATGAAAACCAAAACTTACGAATCAGACCCATTACCAATTTCGTTTACACACGATCAATATGTGGGTGATAAACTGGATTATGTGGTAAGTATTCCAAAGACAAAAAGCCGTTGGAGTGTAAAAAGTCTTATGGATTTTATCAAAAACCCAAAATCAACTGTTGAAATGCAAAATGGACAAACCATTCATTTCTTTCCAACAAATCAGGTTAGAATCCCAGTTGACAAAAACACCATCATCAAAAACAAAATTGTTGCTGAGAAAGATTACGATTCTATTGTTCCTTACATCGATATTGATATTAAAGGAAATGCTTTATACAAAAATCGTTTAATGATGTTAGATATGGTTGCCAATAACAATTGGAAACGACCAATCTACTTTAGTGGTGGAGCATTCGACGATGAAGAATACTTATGGATGAAGGATTATCTTCAACTAGATGGTATGGTTTACAAATTAGTCCCTATTAGAACTACTATTCCTAAGGATGGAAATCCAATGGAAATGGGACAAATTGATTCTGAAAAAATGTACAACATTATCATGAAATGGGATTGGGGCAATAGTGATGGAGACATCTATCACGATCCAGAAACGCGTCGTGAGAGTATTACCTACAGAACCAATCTTTCCCGATTAATGAACCAGTTAATTGTAGAAGGCAAAATAGAAAAAGCGAAGAAAGTGATCAATTTGGCTATGGAAAAAATGCCAGTAGATAAGTTTGGTTATTACTCTTTACTTGAACCATTTGCAAACGGTTATTACCAAGTAGGCGAAACAGCTAAAGCACATGCACTTCTTGATAAATTGACAGGAAAATACAAAGAAAACCTGAATTATTACAGCAAAATGAGTGCTGTTGATCAATCGGGTATTGTGATTGATATTGTAACTGATATTGAGCGTTACAGAGCTTTACTACAAGTAATGAAGAATAACAACGACACTGCGTTTTTTCAAAAACACAGGACTGCTTTCAATACGTATGTTGATATTTTCGAACGTTTTGAACGTGACAAAGAATAGTAAAGTATAAACTTGATTTCATAAAAAATGTAGCAATCCCATCAAAAAAGATTGCTGCATTTTTTTTATCTTTAATTCAAATGTTTTTCAAATGAAAGCCTATTGGGTCAAAACACACCGTATCATCAAAAAACTATTTCCAGATTACGTTTGGAATATTCCTAATAATGACAACAAAATCTATCTTACTTTTGATGACGGACCAACACCCGAAATAACACAATGGGTTTTACATCAATTAGAACAATACAACGCCAAAGCTACTTTTTTTTGCATTGGTAAAAACATTACAGCAAATCCTGAAATCTTTAATCATATAGTAGAAAAAGGACACAGCATAGGCAATCACACCCAAAATCATTTGAATGGATGGAAAACAAGTACTAGCGAGTATATAGAAAATAGTTTGCAGTGTTCAGAAATCAGTAAGCAGTTTGAAAACAATAAACTTTTCCGTCCACCGTATGGCAAAATAAAAGCCGCCCAAGCTAAAAAACTCCGACAACAAGGCTATAAAATAATTATGTGGGATGTGCTTAGCGCCGATTTTGACCAAAGCATTACTAAAGAAGAATGTTT
This sequence comes from Flavobacterium zubiriense, assembly GCF_041729725.1. Lineage (NCBI taxonomy): Bacteria > Pseudomonadati > Bacteroidota > Flavobacteriia > Flavobacteriales > Flavobacteriaceae > Flavobacterium > Flavobacterium zubiriense. The sequence goes on from NZ_JBCFQL010000003.1 coordinate 80,334, forward strand.
GAATAATGTGCTTTTCAATACGCAATCAGGTAGTATTATCGTATTTCACGACAGCCAAAAAGCGTTTAAAAATCTACAGTATACCTTACCTAAAGTGCTTCAACATTTAGCTGAAAACCACTTTTCTTTCGGGGTAATAAAGTAGTGAATTAAAGTTGTTCTTGCACAATAGTAATAAGCGAATTAGCATCTAATTCTCCTGATTGTCTCCAAACCATTTGACCGTTTTTGTAAACCATCAAAGTAGGTACACCTTTAATTCTTAACGCATCGGCTAGTTCTTGATTTTTATCCACATCAATCTTTATCACCTTTGCTTTATCTCCTAAAGCAGCCGCAACATCTCTAATAACATCATGCATAGCAACCGAAGATTCATTCCAATCTGTGTAGAAATCAATTAACACAGGTACATGTGCACTTATAAGTTCTCCAAATTTTGACATAAAACCAAGAATTAATTTTTTTAAATCTAAGAAAAATAAAGTTTCTTCACATACAAATGTAGCATTTTTAACGAATTATGTTACTTTATCTCCTTTTTTTAGTTCGATAACTGTAATTTCAGGCATAATTCCTACTCTACCAGGGTAAGCATGAAAGCCAAAACCTCTATTTACATACACATAACGCCCTAAATGCTCATACAAACCTGCCCATTGTGTATAGACATATTGTGCCAAACTCCACTTAAAATATCCCGGAATTTCAATTCCAAATTGCATTCCGTGTGTGTGTCCCGAAAAGGTTAAATGAAAATTCTTCTCATGTTCTTTTATCTCAAGATCCCAATGACTCGGGTCGTGACTCATCAAGATTTTAAAATCTTTATCATCTACTGCTTCCGAAGCTTTTTTCAAATCTCCGGCTTTCTTAAAATTATTTCCCCAGTTTTCAACACCCACTAAGGCTATTCTATCGTTTCCTTTTTCTAAAAACTGATGTTCATTCAACATCAACTTAAAATCAATTTGTCCGTACAACTCTTTAATTTCCTTAAAGTTTTGTTCTTTCTCCGCTTCCGTTGGCCAGTTTACATATTCGCCATAATCATGATTTCCTAGAACCGAATATTTACCGTATTTATGCTCTTTAATTCGTTTAAAAGTTTCAATCCACGGATGCATTTCATTAGCATGCGTATTCACAATATCACCCGTAAATAAAATCATATCTGAATTTTGCTCATTAATCAAATCAATAGCATAATTTATTTTATCCGGATTGTCAAAACTCCCCGAATGCACGTCCGAAATTTGAGTAATCGTAAAACCATCAAAAGCCTCTGGCAAATCAGGAAAAAAAATACGCTGTTTGATTACTTTATAATTGTATTTCCCTATAGTTACTCCATACAACAAAGACAAAAACGGAATCGCAGCCAAGCCTAAACCCAACTGACTTATAAATTTTCGTCTCGAACCTAAAAAATCTTCATTATCATACTCTACAAAATAATTAGCTGAACCCATTATCACTCTAAATATATCTTCGCACAACAACACAATTCCCAAGATAATTTTAGGAACATACACCACCAGCATCAAGCCCATTGTAAACATCATTCCTCGCGTTTGACCCACCGAACGATCAAAACTAAAAAAGCCAAAAACAATATAAACCAAAATAGCCAAGCTCAGCAAACCGTATGCTACTAAAAACCATTTTTCTTTTAAAACTGTTTTAAAAACCTGAAAAGCATAGACCTCCACCACCAAAAGAAACACTATAAAAAATAGCAACCTAAACCCCATCTTAATACATTTTTACACAAAATAACAACATCTGACTCTTATTTTAGAAAATCTTAAATAAACTTTAACTTGATACAATTAATTTTAGGAGCAGAACGGTAAAATATTTAATACCATTCCCTCCTGCTCTCCGCTCTATCTCTTGTTTAGCTATCGCAAAACAAGAGGATACCGCTGCGATCAGGGCTAGTTATAACGATTTGATTTCTTAATTACTTTTGTAAGAATATTTTAATATATTTGGGAAATAGTTTTACGAAACAAAACTTCGCCAATCTACCCAAATTTGGGTGTATATACGAAGGTTTATTTCGCTTATAAACAAGTTATGCGTCAGGCTATACTGCACTGAATCTAAGATGAGAGTTCAAAACAGAAATTAACAATATAATCAAAAAAATAATGGCACTACAGGATGAAATTGTAATCAAGAAAAAAGACATTAGCACTGATGGTTATCCTATGTCGATTGGTGAACTTATAAACTTATACAAGGATGATGAACTTGATATCCATCCAGAGTTTCAAAGATTTTTTAGATGGACACCAACCCAAAGAACAAAGCTCATAGAAAGTATTTTACTAGGTATTCCAATTCCATCAATTTTTGTTTCACAAAGAAAAGATGGTGTTTGGGACGTTGTTGATGGATTGCAAAGACTTTCCACAATTTTTGAATTCATTGGCATTCTTAAAGATGAAAACAAAGAAGCATTACCCGCAAGTAGACTTGTTAAAACAGATTATCTTCCATCGTTAGACGGAAAAGTTTGGGAAGATGATGCCGATCCTGAAAATTCTTTAGATTCTGCAATGAGAATTGCATTCAAGAGGGAAAAAATTGATGTAAAAATTGTAAAAAAAGAAAGTGATGATTCTATAAAATTTGAACTGTTTCAACGATTAAATACTCTTGGTTCAAAATTGTCTGACCAAGAAGTAAGAAACTGCCTTTTGGTTATGTTAGATAAAACATTCTATGAATGGCTAAAATCACTAGCTGATGACGAACATTTTCTAAATACAATTTCAATAACAGACAGACTTGTTAGAGAAAAATATAATATGGAACTAGCTCTTCGATTTATAATTCTAAGTATCATAGACCCAAATGAAGTAAAAAGTGTTACTGACTTCAGCGAATTTATTACAAACAAAATGGTTGATATTGCTGGAAACCCTCAATTTAATCGAGGTGAGATGGAGACAAAATTCCGTCAGACTTTTTTATTACTTGACAATGTTTTTGCAGACTCAACATTTCAAAAATATAGCGATGTTAAGGGTCGATTTGAAGGTAAATTTTTGGTAGCAGCATTCGAGGCAATTGCAATTGGACTTGGCAAGAACATCCAACAATGGATAGCGATTGATTATAATGATGATGTTAAGGAATCCCTGATTTCAAAAGTAAAAGAAATCTGGGCAGATGGCAGTTTTCAAGCAAGATATGGTTCTGGTGTCAATGTAACCTCAAGAGTTCCTACTCTTCTTCCATTAGGTGAAAATATTTTGCGCCCATGAAAATTAAAAGTAAAGAAGAATTAATTGATAATTTAACAGCAGACTTGGCGTGGAGAAAAAAAGAATTAACAACATTATATAATAATGTTGAAACCGCAAATTCAAAAAATCTACCAACTGCATTACGTTGTGCGTCTGTATTGTTATATGCTCATTGGGAAGGGTTTGTGAAAAATTCAGCGGAAAGCTATTTAACTTATATTAAATTTCAAAAGCTGAATCTCAATCAAGTAAATTCAAATATTTTAGCATTATCACTCAAACAGAAAATATCGGAATTTTCTATAACAAATAAAGCAACATTGCATGTTAAGTTTATTGACTTTTTTCAAAACAACCTTAACGAAAAAGCTTCGTTTTCCGAAACCGATTCAATTAAGACACAATCAAACTTAAACTCAAATATATTAAAAGAAATATTTACGACAATTGGTTTAGATATTACTAATTATGACCTTAAGTCAAATCTAATTGACAAACAATTAATAAAATATAGAAATGATATCGCACATGGAAATCAACCACCGTTAAATAAACAAGAATATAAAATTTTACATGGAGAAATCATAACTATGTTAGACAATATCCATACAGACATTAGTAATTCAGCTGTTCTCGATAAATTCAAAAAGACAATTCAAATTATTAATGAAATAAACTAGCATGCAAAAAGCCCGAACGCATAACAGCCCCCGCTACCGCACGAATCCTTTCGTGTGGTACGTTTAACTAATCTTTGCGGAGCTACTTGATGAGATCCCTCATTCTTCGGGATGACAAGATTGAGGAAAAATCACTTATTCACCAATAAACCAATCTCAACAAAGCAATTAGAAATAATCATAAAGTAAATGGAATTCTATATTTTTACATTTTAAATTCAATTTACACTGCAATGTCACAAAAACGTCTTTTTCTACTCGATGCCTATGCTTTAATTTTTAGAGGATATTATGCCTTTATTAAAAATCCAAGAATCAACTCTAAGGGTATGGATACATCGGCCATTATGGGATTTATGAATTCGTTGATGGATGTAATTAAGCGTGAAAAACCAGACCATCTGGCGGTAGCTTTTGACAAAGGCGGCAGCGATTTACGTAACGAATGGTTTCCTGAATACAAAGCCAATCGTGATGCGACACCCGAAGCCATCAAGATTGCCGTTCCTTATATCCAAGCCTTATTGAACGCCATGCACATTCCGATTATTGAAGTGGCAGGCTATGAAGCCGATGATTTGATAGGAACGATTGCCAAACAAGCCGAAAAACAAAACTACAAAGTCTTTATGGTTACGCCTGATAAGGATTTTGCCCAATTGGTTTCGGAAAATATTTTTATGTACAAACCCGCTCGTATGGGCAACGGAATTGAGATTTGGGGAATTCCCGAGGTATTAGAAAGATTTGAAATCCAAAGACCAGAGCAAGTAATTGACTATCTGGGAATGATGGGTGATTCTGCCGATAACATCCCTGGATTACCCGGTGTAGGAGAAAAAACAGCTAAAAAATTCCTGGCTGAATACGGCACTATCGAAAATTTATTGGCTAATACACACCAACTTAAAGGCGCAATAAAAACCAAAATTGAAGCCAATGCCGAACTGGGATTGTTGTCGAAAAAACTAGCTACTATTCTGTTAGATTGTCCAGTTGTTTTCAATGAAGAAGACTATGAACTTTCGACTCCTGATGTAGAAAAAACAGATGCTTTATTCAACGAATTGGAGTTTAGAAGAATGGCAGAACAGTTTGATGCTATATTCCTCCCCCCAGCCACCTCCGAAGGAGGGGGAGGCAGAACGGCTCCCGAACCTGATGCTAAATTGTATAAAAAACCACAACCTAAGAACGAAGAGCAGTTCGACCTTTTTTCAAGTACACTTCCTACTCATGATAGCGAAGTATCGCACTTGCAATTTTATAGTAAGCTGGAAAACACACCACATTCGTACCAAATCATTCAAGGCGATTTAGGAATTAGATTATTGTTGCAAAACTTACAAAAACAAACTTCTGTTTGCTTTGATACCGAAACCACTGGACTGGATGCTTTGCATGCAGAATTAGTTGGAATCTCATTTTCTTACGAAAAAGGAAAAGGATTTTACGTTCCGTTTCCTGAAAATCAGGAAGAAGCCAAAGTTTTGGCGGAGAAATTCATTCCGTTTTTCGAAAATGCAGAAATTGAAAAAATTGGTCAGAATATCAAATACGATTTAAAAATACTCGCTAATTACGGTATTCGCGTAGCTGGAAAATTATTCGATACGATGATTGCGCATTATTTGATTAATCCTGATATGCGTCATAATATGGATATTTTATCAGAGACTTATTTAAAATATTCGCCAAAATCCATTGAAGACTTAATTGGAAAGAAAGGAAAAAATCAGAAATCGATGCGCGAAGTTGCATTGGAAGATATCAAAGAATATGCTGCTGAAGATGCCGATGTCACTTTTCAATTAAAAGAATTATTTGCTGTAGAATTAGAAAAAACAGCCACTCAAAAACTATTTGACGAAATCGAAATCCCACTTGTTCCTGTTCTTGCAGCGATGGAAACCGAAGGAATCAACTTAGATGTTCCGTTTTTGAAAAGCATGTCAGTGGAAATGGCTGTTGAAAGCAATGCTTTGGAACAAAAAATATACGAAACGGCTGGAGAGAAATTCAATTTGGCATCGCCAAAACAACTCGGTGATATTTTATTTGACAAAATGAAAATTGGAGGTGCCAAACAAAAGAAAACCAAAACAGGACAGTATGCCACTGGTGAAGAAGTGTTGAGTTATCTGGCTAATGAACACGAAATTGTACGCGATATTCTGGAATGGCGACAAATGGTAAAACTCCAAAGCACTTATATTGATGCATTACCAAACCAGGTTGACGCAAAAACAGGACGCGTTCATACTGATTATATGCAAACCGTAGCGGCAACAGGACGTTTGAGTTCGAATAATCCAAACTTGCAAAACATTCCTATTCGTACCGAAAGAGGGCGATTGATTCGTAAAGCCTTTATTGCTCGTGATGAAAATTACACCTTAGTTTCTGCCGATTACTCTCAGATAGAATTACGTGTCATTGCTGCACTAAGTGGCGAAGAAAACATGATTAAAGCGTTCCAAAACAATGAAGACATTCACAAATCGACTGCTTCTAAGGTTTTCAATGTGCCGCTGGAAGAAGTGACTCGTGAACAACGTAGTCATGCAAAAACAGTAAACTTCGGAATTATCTATGGAGTTTCGGCTTTTGGTCTTTCGAATCAAACGAATCTTTCCCGTTCTGAAAGCGCCGATTTGATTGAAGCGTATTACAAATCGTATCCAAGGTTGAAATCGTATATCGGCGAGCAAATTGATTTTGCCAGAGATAATGGTTATGTGCAAACGGTTTTAGGACGTCGCAGGTATTTAAAAGACATCAATTCGCAAAATGCTATTGTGCGCAGTGGTGCCGAACGTAATGCGGTTAACGCTCCTATTCAAGGTTCGGCGGCTGATATTATCAAAATTGCGATGATTAATATTCATAATAAATTGATTTCGCCGAATCCCGATGGTTCGGGATGGAAATCGAAAATGTTATTGCAGGTACATGATGAATTGGTGTTTGACGTTCACAACTCCGAATTAGAAAAAATCCAACCGATGATTAAAGCCGAAATGGAAAATGCTTTTAAACTAGAAGTCCCTTTGGTTGTTGATTTAGGAATGGGAAAAAATTGGTTGGAAGCGCATTAATAAAGCTAGCAGTGTTCAATTTTTAGTAGGCAGTAACATTAGCGGAATAATATCAAACTTTAAACAAAAAATCCATTTCTTTACTTTTTAGAAATGGATTTTTTTTTCGTTTTAGAAGATTCTCTTTCTTTTAGATTGGTTTTTATAACTACCGTTTGATAAGGCAATTCATTTTCTTCATCGGCTTCTAAACGCTGAATTAGCAATTTGGCAGCTACTTCACCAATTTCTACTCCGTGCTGACTTACTGTACTTAAACTTGGTGTTAATCGTCTGGAAGCTAAAATTCCGTCAGCAAAACCAATGATGGATAACTCTTCAGGAATTTTATAGCCTTTTTTAATTCCGACTTTCAATGCGGCAACCGAATCGCGCTCGTCTAAAGCAAAAACACCATCAATAGTATTGTTTTCGAAAATAGCATCTATTCTTTTTTTCATATCTTCTTCAGAATTGGTACGAAGAATAATATTTTCATTAACTGCAATGCCATTATCTGCCAAGGCCTTCAAATAACCTTCAGTTCTTAGTTTACCCACACTTAAATCATCAACCGAAGAAATCAACGCAATGTTTTTGCAACCTGTATCAATTAATCGTTGGGTAACATTTAATGCCGAATCGTAATCGTCTACCACTACTTTATCACATTCTACTTCATCAGCAATACGGTCAAACATGACAATAGGTGTTCCTTCGTTTATAATATCTGTAAAATGAGAGTAATCTTGTAGCTTTTGTGCTTCTTCTGAAACTGATAAAATAAAACCATCGGTGGTTCCATTGCTTAACATTTCTAAAGTATTAATTTCTTTGACAATGGATTCGTTCGAAATACAAGTAATGACATTATATCCTTTTTCATCCGCTACTTTTTCAATACCACTAAAAACTTTGGCAAAAAAAGAATTCAAAATATTTGGAATAATAACTCCTATGGTTTTTGTCTTTCTGTTTTTTAAATTCAAACCAATGATATTGGGTTTGTAATTTTTGAGTTTAGCATACTCTTTAATCTTAATTTTAGTTTGACTACTAATCTCCGGACTATCATTCAGTGCTTTAGAAACTGTAGAAACAGAAACATTCAATTCTTTGGCAATTTGCTTCAGTGTTGCTTTAACTTTCATAATGAATTAGTGTCTTAGTATTAGTATTTTGTTAATAGAGATATGGAAAATATTGAAAAAAAAAATACTTTTTTATATCTAAAAGATAATGGTAATTATCCCCTTATTTCCGTGACAAGATTGCAAGATAATCAAATTATTTCTCAAATCAAATGTAAGATAAATTTAGAACCAAAGCACGAAGTGTAATTACAAAAAAGATGTTCTCAAAAGCCCGATAAATATCCAATTGATTATCAGCACAAAAACCCGAAAAAATTATTCATTTAAGGTATTTGGTTTTAAAATAATTAATTGTACTTTTGCAACCCCTTTATTGGGGATGGAATGTTTAATTAAAAAATTTTTATTGTGAACGCATTAAGCTACAAGACAATTTCAACTACAAAGGCAAACTCTACTAAAGAGTGGATCGTTGTAGATGCAGAGGGTCATAACTTAGGACGTCTTGCTTCTAAAGTCGCTATGATTTTAAGAGGAAAGTACAAACCAAGCTATACCCCACACGTGGACTGTGGAGATAACGTAATTGTTATCAACTCAGAGAAAATCAACCTTACAGGTAACAAAATGGACGAGAAAATTTACATGCGTCACACAGGTTATCCAGGAGGACAAAGAACTTTAACTGCTAAAGTATTGCAATCTAAAAACCCTGCAGCTTTAGTTGAAAAAGCAGTAAAAGGAATGTTACCTAAGAACAAATTAGGAGCTGAACTTTTCAGAAATTTAAATGTTGTTGTTGGTTCTGAGCACAAACAAGCTGCCCAAAAACCAAGAACTGTTAACCTAAACGATCTTAAGTAATGGGAGTTATTCACAAAATCGGTAGAAGAAAAACCGCTGTTGCACGTGTTTATGTTTCAGAAGGAACAGGAGTAATCACTGTAAACAAAAAAGAATTTGCAACTTATTTCCCTACAGCTACTTTACAGTACAAAGTAATGCAACCAATGTCTATGACAGAAAACGCATCTAACTTTGACGTAAAAGTAAATGTTTACGGAGGTGGTGTAACTGGTCAGGCAGAAGCTGTAAGAATGGCAATCGCTCGCGCAATGTGTGAAGTAAATGCAGAAAACAGAGGAGTTTTGAAACCAGAAGGTTTATTGACAAGAGATCCAAGAATGGTTGAACGTAAGAAATTCGGTCAGAAGAAAGCTCGTAAGAGATTCCAATTCTCTAAACGTTAATATTGCCTGTCTTGTTCACAGGAGCAAGACTTTATTGAATTTATTATTGAATTTAAACAATGTTGTTGTTGTCTCACTGAGGTGAGAAATTAGTTTAGCATCTAAATGATACATATTGAAAGATTGAAAAATTAAAAGATTGAAAAATTACACAACAAATCTTTAAATCTTTAAATCATTTGAATCTTTAAATTAAATGGACATTGCTAATCAACAGAACGTAAACTAAAGAAAAAATGTCAAACAAAGTAGAAGTAAAAGAATTACTAGAAGCAGGTGTTCACTTTGGACACATGACTAGAAAATGGGATCCAAACATGGCTCCTTACATATATATGGAGCGTAATGGTATTCACATTATCAACCTATATAAAACTGCAGCTAAAATTGAAGAAGCTAACGAAGCTTTGAAAAAAATTGCTGCATCAGGTAGAAAAATATTATTTGTTGCTACCAAAAAACAAGCAAAAGACATCGTTGCCGAAAAAGCAGCTGCTGCAAACATGCCTTACATCACTGAAAGATGGCCTGGTGGAATGTTAACAAACTTTGTTACTATCCGTAAAGCAGTAAAAAAAATGGCTACTATTGATAAAATGAAGAAAGATGGTACTTTCATGACGTTATCTAAAAAAGAGCGTTTACAAGTAGATCGTCTTCGTGCTAAATTAGAAAAAAACTTAGGTTCAATCGCTGATATGTCTAGACTTCCAGCTGCATTGTTCGTAGTAGATATCAAAGCTGAGCACATCGCAATAAAAGAAGCTCAAAAATTAAACATTCCAGTTTTCGCAATGGTTGATACTAACTCTGATCCACGTGAAGTAGATTACGTTATCCCAGCCAATGATGATGCTTCTAAATCAATTGACAAAATTTTATCTTTAGTAACTGCTGCAGTTATCGAAGGACTTTCTGAAAGAGGTTCTGAAAAAGAAACTGCTGAGGTTGTTGCTGAAGAAGCTGCTGCTCCAGTAGCAACTGAAACTGCTGCTCCAGCAACTGAAGAATAATAGAATTAAAACAATTTAAAGATTGAAAGATTTAAAGATTATTTAAAGTGTCTAAAAAAAATTAGCACTAAATTTAATTTTTAAATCTTTCAATCTTTTAATCTTTAAATAAAAAATTATGGCAACAATTACTGCTGCAGACGTAAATAAATTAAGACAAACTACAGGTGCCGGAATGATGGACTGTAAAAAAGCTTTAGTTGAAGCGGATGGCGATTTCGATAAAGCGATACAAAACCTTAGAGAAAAAGGACAAAAAGTAGCTGCTAACCGTTCTGATCGTGAGTCTTCTGAAGGAGCTGCTGTTTCTTTTATCAATGCTGACAATACTAAAGGAGCTATCATTACTTTAAACTGCGAAACAGATTTCGTAGGTAAGAATGAAACTTTCGTAACTTTAGCTAAAGAATTAGTTGAAAGAGCAATCAATTTCTCTTCTAAAGAGGAATTCTTAGCTTCAGATTTCAACGGAATCACTGTTGCTGAAAAATTAATCGAGCAAACCGGTGTTATTGGTGAAAAAATCGAAATCGGTGGTTTTGAAATTTTAGAAGGTGCTTTTGTTGGATCTTATGTTCACGTAAACAAAATTGCTGCATTAACTGCTATCTCTGCTGCTGTAGCTAACGCAGAAGTTTTGACTAAAGATATCTCTATGCAAGTAGCATCAATGGGAGCTGATACATTATCTTACAAAGATTTTGACCCTGCTTTCGTTGCTTCTGAACTAGCTGCACGTATTGCTATCATCGAAAAAGAAAATGAAGAAGCAAAACGTTTAGGAAAAACTTTAAAAAATGTTCCTAAATATATTTCTTACTCTCAATTAACTCCAGAAGTTTTAAAACAAGCGGAAGAAGATGCTAAAGCTGAATTAAAAGCGGAAGGGAAACCAGAACAAATTTGGGACAAAATTATCCCAGGAAAAGTACAACGTTTCATTTCTGACAACACTACTTTAGACCAGGAAAAAGCTTTACTAGATCAAAACTTCATCAAAGATGACAGTAAAAAAGTAGGTGATTATGTTAAAGGATTCAATGTTGAAATTTCAGGTTTCAAAAGAGTTGCTTTAGGTTAATTCCAAACCTCTTTATCATAAATTAAAAGCGATTTGAAAAATTCAAATCGCTTTTTTTATACTATCATCTCATACTTGATTCTCGTACAATTACGCCTGTTTTTAATTCAACTATTTTTGGTTCAAATACCTTTCCTTCTTTTCTACATAGGATCTCTTCTAACAATAAAGCAAATGCGGCAACGCCCATTTCATAACTCGGTTGATCAACAGTACTTAATTTTGGTGTGATTACCTGAGAAACAAGCCAATTACTAAAACCAATTACAGCAATTTGGTTAGGCACTTGAATTCCTTTTTCATTAAAATAAGCCAAAACACCAACTGCAACCAAATCTGTGATAACAAAAATACCATCAATCCCCTTATCCTCTTCTAAAATTTGTTTGGCAAATTCGACTCCTTGTTCAAAAGTGATGCTTTTACAGGAATAAACCAATGTAGAATCAAAAGGAATTCCATTCTTTTCTAAAGCTTTTTTATATCCCAGAAAACGATCTATAGAATTTTGCGGATTTTCAAGACCCCGAATATGAGCAATTTTTTTACAACCCATGTCAATTAAATGCTGAACGGCTTCCATGGCAGCTTTTTGATCATTAATAATGACTTTTGAACTAGGAATTAATTTCGAAATTTTATCAAATTGCACAAAAGGAATCTCTTTGTAAAGAATATCCTTTATATGAGCATCATTATTTGATTCATTAGACAGCGACATGATAATCCCATCTACTCTTTTGTTAATTAGGAGCGCTACTTGTTTTTTTTCTAATTCTAAGGATTCATTAGACTGAAGAATAATTACCAAATAACCATGTTTCTCGGCCTCTGCAATAATTCCATTAACAACACCAGAAAAAAAATGATGTACCACTTCGGGGATAATTAGACCAATTGTCTTAGACTCCTTAGTTCTTAAATTTACAGCGAAACTATTGGGCATATAATGCAACTCTTCAGCAAGTGCCACAACAGCTTTTCTTGTTTTTTCACTAACATCTGGATAATTTTTTAAAGCTTTTGAAACAGTGGTAATCGATATACCTAAAGTAGTTGCTATTTCTTTTAAGGTGGCTTCTTTCATAAAACAAATATCGTAAAAACTTTGTGAAATCGAAAACGTTTTCGATGTTTCGAAAACGTTTTCGAAATTTTTTTTTTAAAAAATAAAACAACAATATATATACATTTGATAAAAAAATACCAAATTAATTATTAACTAAGCAATTATTTAACCATGAAAACAAAGATTTCATTATTCGAAAATTGGGGGATAGTCGTAGCCTTATTGCTATTTAACATCTCTTTTTCTCAAAATGCTAATTTATCAGGAACAGTAACTGATGTATCAGGAGCCCCAATTGCTGGGGTGAATATGGCAATAAAAAATGCCAATAAAGCCATTGCCACAGATGCAAATGGAAAATATGCATTTGCAAATTTAAAAAACGGAACTATCAATGTTGTTGCTACATACATTGGATTTAAAACAGAAGAATTTAAAATCACTATCAATGGTAATACCATTCAAAACATTACACTTCTTGAAGATGCAAATGTCCTTGAAGATGTGGTAATTACAGGGGTTGTAAATCCAAAAGCAAAAATTAAATCGAGTGTATCTATTACCACTCTTGGAACAGAACAAGTTACTCAATCTGCACCGAGATCTACCGCTGAAATCTTTAGAACTATTCCGGGGATACGTTCAGAATCTTCTGGAGGAGAGGGGAATTCAAATATTTCTGTGCGTGGTGTACCTATTTCTTCAGGTGGATCTAAATATTTACAACTTCAAGAAGATGGTCTTCCAGTATTATTGTTTGGTGATATTGCATTTGCAACAGCAGATATTTTTACAAGATTTGACGGAAGTATTGCTAAGATAGAAGCCATTCGTGGGGGTTCGGCATCTACTTTATCTTCAAATTCACCTGGGGGTATTATTAACTTTATCAGCAAGACAGGTAAAACAGAAGGAGGAAATATGAGTACTACTTTTGGACTAGACTATGGAAATTTCAGAACCGATTTGGATTATGGAACTAAAATAGGTGATGGATTGTATTTTCACATGGGAGGTTTTTATAGAACAGGCGAAGGTGTTCGAAAAACAGGATTCAACACCAACAATGGTGGACAACTGAAATTTAATATTACAAAAGAATTTGAAAATGGTTCTATCACTGTTTATGCTAAATTCTTAAATGATAGAGCAGCAGCTTACATGCCAATGCCAATAGCAGTTTCTGGGACAAATGCAAATCCTAATTGGAAAAGTGTTGACGGTTATGATGCTACAACAGGTTCTTTACAATCCATTTACTTGACTCACAATGTAGGTCTTGGTCCTGATGGTAATGTACGCCGTGAAGCAATTTCTGACGGAATGAACCCTGTTTCAAAATCAATTGGTGCTAATGCAACTTTTAATTTAGAAAACGATTGGAAAATAACTAACAATATTAGATTTTCTTCTAATTCAGGCGGATTCATTTCACCATTCCCTGCTGAAATTTTAAATTCAACACAAATATTAAATAACGGATTTTCAACAGGATTAGTTAGAGACACAAATGGAAATGCATTAATAGACTATCCAAATGTTTCTTTACAATATGCAAATAACGGAGATAATGTTCAGGCTAATACGTTAATATCCCGAATCCACATGTTCGACACGCAATTAAACAACATGGGTAACTTTATGAACGACCTACGTTTGTCTAAAAAGTTTGATAAAGTAGGTATTACAGCTGGTTTCTTCAAGTCCATGCAAAATATTTCAATGTCTTGGTTATGGAATTCCTACCTTCAAGAAGTTTCAGATACTAATCCTCGATTAATCAATATTAGCAATTCAGCAGGAGATGTTTTATCAGATAACGGATTGTACGCATACGGAACACCTGCATGGGGTAATTTAGCTAGAAATTACGATACACAATACAATGTTTCAGCACCATATATTAACATCTCTGTAGACGCAACAGATAATCTATCCTTAGAAGGAGGTTTACGTTATGACAAAGGAAAAGTTACAGGATCGTTTGCAGGAGGAAATTCAACTGCTTTTGATATCAATAATGACGGAATGATTTCTGTACCTGAACAAAATGTTTATGCAGTTGACAATACTAACCCAACAGCAGTAAACTATGATTACGATTATTATTCATACACTTTAGGAGCCAATTTACTTTTAGCAAGCAGACAATCAGTTTTTGCTAGAATCAGTAGAGGTGCTTCGGCTAAAGCAGATAGAATTTTATTTAGTGGGTTGGATTATTTAAATGGAAATAGAATTAACGCATTAGACTTTTTGTCACAAGCAGAAATTGGTTTTAAACAAAAATTCAATAAAGGATATCTTTATGCTACCGCTTTTCATTCTAAAACTGACGAGGAAGGTGGTTATGAAGTAACTTCAAACAGTATTATCCAAAATAATTACAAATCCATGGGTCTAGAATTAGAATCTGCTTATGATGTAACTGAGCAATTGAACGTGAGAAGTTCTTTGACATACACTAAAGCCGAAATTACTTCAGGAAACAACAATGGAAATGAACCTAGAAGACAACCTAAGTTAATGTACAGTTTTTTACCAACCTATAAATTCACAGATAAAAACACATTAGGTTTAAGTTTTATTGGGCAAACAAAAGCATTTGCACAAGATTCTAATCAATTAGTAATGAATGGATTTGTAATTGTAAATGGATTTGTTGAAGTAGGTATTGCGAAAGGTTTATCCTTAAATGTTTCTGGAAACAACTTATTTAATACCATAGCAATTACTGAAGCAGAAGAGGCAAGCATCACCGAAAATACAGTAAATTATGTTAGAGCAAGATCAATGACAGGAAGATCTATATCTATGGCTTTAGCATATCGATTTTAATTAAGTTGGTTCATAAATGTTAGTTGGTTACCAATTCCTGTACTTTTATAGTACAGGAATTGATTTTTAAAATTTAAAAAATACAATTATGACTTTCTCAAAACCTAAGCTTAGTTTTTGGCAAATTATAAATATGAATGTAGGTTTTTTTGGTATCCAATATAGTTTTGGTTTGCAACAAAGTGCCGTAAATCCTATTTATGATTTTTTAAACGCTAGTCCAGATCAAATTCCGATATTAAATTTAGCAGGACCATTAACCGGTCTAATAATCCAGCCTATAATTGGAGCAATGAGTGATAAAACCTGGCATCCAAGGTGGGGACGAAGAAAACCCTACTTTTTTATAGGTGCTATAATCTGTAGCATTGCATTATTTCTTTTTCCGTTTAGTAGTTCGCTATGGATGGCCGCAGGTTTACTTTGGATATTGGATGTTGGTAACAACACAGCAATGGAACCGTACAGAGCGTTTATTGCTGATAAACTTAATGAAGAACAGCAACCTATAGGTTTTCAGGCACAAAGTTTTTTTACTGGATTTGGGCAGTTCTTGTCTTACATTTCTTTATTTCTTTTCCCAATCGTTTTTGTTGGTTACACAGGCGAATTGCCAAATTGGATCTATGCCTCTTTCTTTCTTGGAGCAGTGCTTTCGGTATCTTCAATTTGGTGGAGCATGAAAAAAACGGCAGAAATTCCGCCTACAGAAGAAGAAATTGAAAAAATGAAATCGGAGCCATTAAATCTCTTTTCACCATTTATAGATATCTATCATGCCGTATTAGAAATGCCAAAAGTAATGTGGCAACTTTTTTTAGTTTATTTATTCCAATGGTATGCTTTAATGTGTTTTTGGCAAAACAATTCTAAAAGTATCGCGCTATCAGTTTGGGACGTTACACCAGCAAATAAAGTAGGCTATGAAAAAGCAGTAGAATGGATGGGATTGATTGGCGCTTTTGGATTTATTATAACTTTTTCAGTAGCATTTTATTTAGCAAAATTAGCTAAAAAGTATAGTCCTAAAATGGTACATTTTGTTTGTCTTTTGTTTGGAGCAGTTTCCTTTTTTCTTTTCCCAAACATACAAAATCAGTATTTATTCCTACCAGTAATTATAGGCTATGGAGTAGCGTGGGCCAGCATGATGGGAATTCCTTATCTGATGGTGGTGACCAATATCCCTAAAGAACGCTATGGAGTTTATATGGGAATTATTAATATGATGATAGTAATACCAATGATTTTTCAAAATATATCTTTTGGTTATGTTTTAAAACATTTTTTAAACAATGATGCACGTTTGGCTATCACTTTTTCAGGAGTACTTTTATTATTAAGTGCAGTTGCTACGCTTTTTATTAAAAACAAAAAAAACGACGCAATTTAAAAATTACTTAGAAAAACCATTAAAAAAAACAATTATGAATAACATAGATATCCTTTGTGTGGGTGAAGTTCTTATCGACTTCATTGGGCATCAATCTGGAGTTATGATTGATAACACTAGAGATTACCACCGTTATTTAGGAGGCTCTCCTACAAATGTCGCTATGAACTCTTCTAGATTAGGTTTAAATGCCACCATGGTAGCAACGGTAGGAAAAGATGGTTTTGGAACTTACATTTTTGACAGACTATCTAGCGTTGGTTTAAATACAGATCATATCAAATGCCTTGATAATAAATCTACCAGCGTGATTTTTGTATCAAGATCCGAAGGAACCCCAGATTTTATTCCGTATCGAGAGGCCGATTATTGTATTGATGAAGAACAAATATCTAAAGAAACATTATCTAAAACTAAGATATTTCATACCACATGTTTTGCTTTAAGCAAGAAACCAGCACAAGAAACCATTTTAAAAAAAGCAGAAGAAGCGTTTAACTTAGGTTGTCAACTGAGCATCGATGTCAATTATGCTAAAAAACTTTGGAACAGTCAAGAAGAAGCACTTCAAGTAATCAAAAACTATTGTAAATTCAATCCATTAATAAAAATTAGTGAAGATGATATGTTACGCCTTTTTGAAAAAGAACTAGCACACGAAGAAATATTTAACTTTTTCCACAATGCTGGTGTTGATATCGTTTGTCTAACGTTAGGAAGCAAAGGTGTCAAACTGTCTCAAAAAGGAAAAGAAATTATTCAATTACCAGCAATTAAAATTGACAAAGTGATTGATACAACTGGTGCAGGAGATGCGTTTTGGTCCGGATTTCTATTTGCCTACATTAAGAAAAAAACAATTAATGAATGTCTTGATATTGCTCTAAAATTAGCTGCACTAAAACTGCAAAATGTAGGTAGATTACCAGACAATATCAATATCTTATCTCAACTATTATAAAGTATTATAAAGCATCATGGAGCAAAATAACAAAACAATAACTAATGGTGTTATGCTTAACGCCTATCCTGACAGTATTGGAACCAAGCTGTGTGACACTATAAGTATGCTTCAAAAACCAGAGTTTAAAGATGTTTTTTCTTTATTCTATGTGTTGCCTACATTTTTTAATAGCGATTTAGACAGAGGTTTTTCTATTATAGATTACAACATTAATACTGATTTAGTTACGTCAGCAGATTTAGATGCCTTAAACGAACTCAATGTTAAATTAAAATTTGACATTGTATTGAACCACCTGTCGGTTGCATCACCTCAATTTAAAGATTTGCTTAAAAATGGAAATCAATCTCTGTATAAAGATTTCTTCATTAACTGGAACGAGTTCTGGGAAGGAAACGGAGAAAAAAACGAGGAAGGTATCATCATTCCAAATGAAGATTTTCTGAACAAACTTTTTATGAGAAAATCAGGCTTGCCTATCTTGAAAGTACGCTTTCCAGATGGAACAGAACAACCTTATTGGAATACCTTTTATCAACAAATAAGCTACAATAAAATTGCTGTTTCTGATTTAGAAAACATAGAGCAACTTACAGCAGAGGAACGCATCATTATTGCTAAAAAAATAAACGATGCCATTGAGCAAAACCAAGAAATAAGCACTATTGATTTCGAAAATAACACTCCATTTAAAAAGGGAATTCTGGAAATCGTTGAACAAAATCGGTCCTATTTAGGACAAATGGATGTAAATGCTGCATCGCCATTAGTGTGGGATTTTTACGAAGAAACCCTAAAAAAACTAAACGACTATGGTTGCAATATCCTTCGCTTAGATGCTTTTGCTTATTTACACAAGCAAATTGGCGAATCGAACTTCTTTAACAAACCGGGCACTTGGGAATATTTAGCGCGAATCAAACAAATTGCAGACAAAAATAATTTAATCCTCTTGCCTGAAATTCATGCAGAGTATGGTTTACATCTACACGATGAAGTAGCGAACGAAGGCTATACTATATATGATTTCTTCCTGCCGGGATTGACCATACACACCATAGAAAATAAATCCAGCAAAGCTTTACTCAGCTGGGCAAAAGAAATTATTTCCAAAGGATACAAGACCGTTAACATGCTGGGTTGTCACGACGGTATTCCTGTTCTAGATTTAAAAGGAAAGGACATAAACGGTGTGCACTACAAAGGATTATTAGAAGATGAGGCTATAGAAAACATCATGAGTACCATCATAGAACGTGGTGGTCGTGTAAAAAATCTTTATGATCCATCGGGGAAAAAGATATCCTATTATCAGGTAAATGCAACATTTTTTAGTGCATTAGGCGAAGACGAACAAAAATTACTGTTGGCCAGAGCTATCCAAATGTTTATGCCTGGAATACCTCAAGTTTGGTATCTCGATATTTTTGCTGGAAAAAATAATTACGAAGCAGCAGATCAGGGTGGCAGTGCAGGTCACAAAGAAATCAACCGTACCACATTAAGTCTACAAGACATTGAGCATGGACTAAAAACAGATGTTGTAAAAAAACAATTGGAGATCATTCGTTTAAGAAACACTTCAAGTGCATTTTTAGGCAAAGTAGAAATTGAGGATTCAAATGAGGATTCAATGGTTATCAAGTGGAGCAACAATACTACCATAGCATACTTAGAAGCCGACCTTAAAACCAATAAATTCACCATACAGCATACCGAAAACCAAAATACTAAAACAATGATTTTTTAAAGACCATTGAATACCAATCACCTTTGAATAGTTCAAAATAATGTAGAAAAATACTATAGAAACTCGTTGGGTGAAATTGTTTTTGGATATTAAATTTTCGTCAGTTCGAGTGAATTTTCAGAAAACGCGACAGCTTTTTCGGAAAATTTGTATCGAGAACAAGAAAATATTGAATAGAAAACGGTTCTCGATACATTTTTCGCTTCATTCATTACGCAAAAAAAACTCGAACTGACGTTTTTGATAATTTCACCCAACGGGTTATAGAACTTAAACTAAATAAGTCAGTCTCATTTTATATTACTTTAAAATGGAACTGACTTATTTGATTTCTACAGAATGCAATAATTTAGTTTCTAAAAATAAAAAACTAAATTTGGTTGAACCAAAACTAGAAGTATGTTTCAATCCAGAAAAGACATGGTATATCTAATTCTCGCTGGAATATTTATCACCAATGCCGTTGTTGCCGAATTAATTGGCGGAAAACTCATTTACATAGGACCTTATTTAATGAGTGTCGGTATTCTACCCTGGCCCGTTGTTTTTTTAACCACCGATTTAATCAATGAATATTTTGGTCAAAAAGGAGTAAAAAAACTATCCCTAATCACCGCTTGTCTTATCGCTTATTGTTTTATGCTGTTGTATGCTGCGCTGCAAATTCCTGCCGTAAAAGGCGAAGGACTTGTTACGGATACCCAATTCAATGGTGTTTTTGGTCAAAGTATGTGGATTATTATAGGAAGTATTACTGCATTTTTAGTTTCTCAATTTATAGATGTTAGCATTTTTCATTTTGTAAAAAACAGAACAGGAAACAAAATGATTTGGCTAAGAAGTACTGGTTCAACAGTAATCTCACAATTATTTGATAGTTTTATTGTATTGGGAATTGCTTTTTGGATGACCGGAAAAATTTCTACATCCGATTACATTGCTTCGGCATTTACTGGGTATTTTGTAAAATTAATCATTGCTATTTTACTCACGCCACTAATATACCTTGGCCGTTCAATTATTGAAAAATACATTCATAGTAAATAATATGGAAAACAAAACACGTTGTCCTTGGTGCGAAAAAGACGATTTATATCGAAAATATCATGATGAAGAATGGGGAATTCCAGTTTATGACGACCCAACATTATTCGAATTTTTAATACTCGAAACCTTTCAAGCAGGCTTAAGTTGGTACACGATTTTATCCAAAAGAGAAAATTTTCGCAAAGCTTTTAACAATTTCGATTACAAAAAAATAGCTCAATATTCTGAGGACAAAATACAGGAATTGCTTTTGGATTCAGGTATTATTCGAAACAAACTCAAAGTTTATTCTGCAGTTTCTAATGCTATTGCATTTATGAAAATTCAGGAAGAATTTGGAAGCTTTTCGAAATACATTTGGGACTTTGTAGATGGCAAACCCATTGACAACAAACTCCAAAGCCTAAAAGAGATTCCTTCCACTACACCACTTTCGGATGCTATTAGCAAAGATTTAAAAAAGCGTGGTTTTAAATTTGTTGGTTCCACTGTAGTTTATGCACACATGCAAGCCACTGGAATGGTTAACGACCATATAGCCGATTGCTGGACAAGAAAATAGCAAACGGTGTTCAGTTTAGAAGTATTCAGTATAAAATTGTTAAACTTCTAACTTCTAAAATCTTTTTTCTAACTTTTTCATTACATTTGTCAAACAACTTTAGGGGTGTCTGCAATCGCAGGCTGAGATTTTACCCTCTGAACCTGATCTAGTTCATACTAGCGTAGGGAAAAGTAAGATGACTTCCATAGTCCCATTTTTTGGGCACTCTGTAGCCATTCCTAAAGTATTTTTATCTAAAAAATTAAAGGAATGGAACTAAAAATCAACAACAAAATCAAACAATTTCAAGCAGATGCACTAAGCATTCAAGCCTTGCTCGATATTGAAATTCCACAAAAACAAAACGGTATTGCCGTAGCCATCAACAATAACGTTATTCCAAAATCAAACTGGAATAGCCACCTCCTATCCGAAACTGACGATATTTTAATTATTTCTGCTACACAAGGAGGATAGTCATTTTTAAATTCCAATCCCGAAGCCTCGGGATAAACTCCAAATTCCAATTTATTCCTAGAAACTAGAGAATACTCGAAAACGTATAACTCACAACACATAACTCATAACTTCACAAATATGAACAACGAAGAAAAAATATCAAGACAACCCTTCCCAAATTCGACAAAAGTGTATATCGATGGAGAAATTCACCCGATAAAAGTCGCTATGCGCGAAATTTCGCTTGCAGATACTAAACTATCAAATGGCCGAATAGAAAAAAATCCAGCCGTAACTGTTTACGATACTTCTGGTCCCTACACCGATCCCAATATCGAAATTGATGTTCGCAAAGGATTGCCTCGCATCCGTGAACAATGGATTCTAGACCGTAATGATGTAGAAGAACTAACCGAAATCACTTCAAATTATGGTAAAGAACGCTTGACTGACGAAAAGCTAAATCACTTGCGTTTTGAATATTTACACAAACCAATGCGTGCCAAAAAAGGAGCGAATGTTTCCCAATTGCATTATGCAAAAAAAGGAATTATTACTCCCGAAATGGAATACATTGCCATTCGTGAAAACCAGCGTATTGAACTATTAGAAAATCAAACCAAAGCGATGCAATGCCAGCACGCAGGACATAGTTTTGGAGCGAATACACCAAAAAGCAAAATTACAGCCGAATTTGTTCGTAGCGAAATTGCAGCAGGACGTGCTATTATCCCCAACAACATCAACCACCCGGAAAGCGAACCAATGATTGTGGGTCGTAATTTTTTAGTGAAAATTAATGCCAATATTGGGAATAGCGCAGTCACTTCAAGCATCGAAGAAGAGGTAGAAAAAGCCGTTTGGGCTTGTCGTTGGGGTGCTGATACCATTATGGATTTATCCACAGGAAAAAACATTCACGAAACCAGAGAATGGATTATCCGTAATTCTCCGGTGCCAATTGGAACAGTACCAATTTACCAAGCATTAGAAAAAGTAAACGGTGTAGCCGAAGATTTGACTTGGGAAATTTTCCGCGATACCTTAATCGAACAAGCAGAACAAGGCGTTTCTTATTTCACTATTCACGCGGGTGTTTTATTACGTTACATTCATTTAACAGCTAATCGTGTTACCGGAATTGTCTCTCGTGGCGGTTCGATTATGGCCAAATGGTGTTTGTTCCACCATAAAGAAAACTTTTTGTACACTCATTTCGAAGAGATTTGCGAAATTATGAAACAATACGACGTTGCTTTTTCATTGGGAGACGGTTTACGTCCGGGTTCTATTGCAGATGCCAACGATGCCGCACAATTCGCCGAATTAGAAACACTGGGAGAACTGACAAAAATTGCCTGGAAACATGATGTACAAGTATTTATTGAAGGTCCAGGTCACGTACCGATGCACATGATTAAAGAAAATATGGACAAACAATTGGAACATTGTGACGAAGCTCCATTTTACACTTTGGGTCCATTAACTACTGACATTGCTCCGGGTTATGACCACATTACTTCTGCTATTGGAGCAGCAATGATTGGCTGGTATGGTTGTGCGATGTTGTGTTATGTTACACCAAAAGAGCATCTTGGTTTACCTAACAAAAAAGACGTTAAAGACGGAGTAATCACTTATAAAATTTCAGCTCACGCTGCCGATTTAGCCAAAGGTCACCCAGGAGCACAATACCGCGACAATGCGCTGAGCAAAGCCCGTTTCGAATTCCGTTGGGAAGACCAGTTCAACTTATCATTGGATCCAGATACTGCTCGAGAATTTCACGATGAAACCTTACCTGCGGATGGTGCTAAAGTAGCGCATTTCTGCTCGATGTGTGGACCAAAATTCTGCTCTATGAAAATTTCTCAGGAAATTCGTGACGTTGCCGAAGCCGAGAAAGGAATGGCAGCAAAATCAGAAGAGTTTGTGGAACAGGGAAAAGAAATTTATATTTAGAATAATTGAAAAATTAAATGATTTAACAATTTAAAAATTCTTGAATTTAAACCATTTTAAATGTTTAAATCTTTAAATCTAAAAATGATTGTAATCACAAGTCCAATTCAAATAGCAAACGAAATCAAAACCATTCATGCTCTTTTTGAGTCTGGATTGGAGTTGCTTCATATCAGAAAACCTGATTTTTCAGCGGAAGAAATCAAAACTTTTGTCACTGCAATTGGATTGGAATATAGCTACAAAATGGTTTTACACAGCCATCATCAATTAGCGCTAGAATTAGGAATAAATAGAATTCATATGAACCCTGTCAGAGTTTTTAACTCTGACAGGGTTATTCCTCAAAAAAATACTTTTTCAACATCAACTCATTCGATAGATGAATTTAATTCACTATCAAACGACTACGAATATGCTTTTTTAAGCCCTGTTTATAAAAGTATTTCAAAAGAAAATTACAGCTCAAAAATTGATTTATTAGAAGCAATAAAAGAAAGAACCAATTTCAACACAAAACTCGTAGCGCTAGGAGGAAACGAAGCTCAGAATATAAAAAAAACACTAGATGCTGGTTTTGATGATGTAGCCCTTTTAGGCACTATTTGGAACACCAACCAACCCATAAAAAATTTCGAATTATGTCAACAAATCGTCCTTTTGTACTAAGCATTGCTGGTTTTGATCCTTCGGCTGGCGCTGGAGTTTTGGCAGATATTAAAACTTTCGAACAACATCAGGTGTATGGTTTTGCCATTAATACGGCAAACACAATTCAAACCGAAAATGAATTTGTAGCCATACAATGGACGGATTTGGATTTTGTTTTGCAATCTGTTCAAAAAATATTTAGTTCTTACGACATAAAAGCCGTGAAAATTGGTATTGTTCCTTCTTTAAATTATTTAAAAGCAGTTGTTTTTTTGATCAAAAAGCTTTCGCCAAAAACAAAAATAGTTTGGGACACCGTTTTAAAATCCACCACTGAATTTGATCTTTTGAAAATTGAAAATCAAAACGATTTGGTTGCTATTTTAAACGAAATAGATTTAATAACACCTAATTATGATGAAATTTTAAAATTAGATTCTAAAGAAAAATCAATCGAGGTTATTACCGAAAAACTATCCAAAAACTGTACTATTTTATTAAAAGGAGGACATCATCCCACGGAAATTGGTACCGATTATTTACATACATCAAATCAATTTTTTAGACTAGAGTCTAAAAACGCCAAAATTCACCCAAAACACGGTTCGGGCTGTGTTTTATCAGCAGCAATTACCGCTAATTTGGCATTAGACCAAGAGCTTTTAACAGCCTGTAAAAATGCGAAAAGTTATACTGAGAACTTTTTATTGTCAAACCCAACTCAAATAGGATATCATTATGTTTAATCGTTTACAATACATATCACAAGGAAATACAGTTGAAGAACAATTGTATAACATTCATCAAGCTTTGGATCACGGTTGCGATTGGATTCAAATGCGTTTCAAAAATGCTACTTCCGAAGACACTTTCACTTTGGCGGAAGCCTTAAAAATCTTGTGTCAGGAATACTTAGCCACTTTTATCATCAACGACAACGTAGCATTAGCAAATGAAATTGATGCTGACGGCGTACACTTAGGATTAAACGATATGGGAATAGCTAAGGCCCGAGAGATTTTAGGAAATTCAAAAATCATCGGCGGAACAGCCAACACCTTCGAAGACATCCAAAATCATGTACAAAAGGGTTGTGATTATATAGGTTTAGGTCCTTTTCGTTTTACAAAAACCAAAGAAAAACTAAGTCCGATTTTAGGTTTAGATGGTTACCAAAACATTTTGAAACTATTAAAAGAACATCAAATAAAAACACCAATTTACGCAATTGGAGGCATTTTGACTGACGATGTCGATTCGATTATAAAAACAGGAATTCATGGTATTGCCGTTTCTGGGTTGATTACAAAAAGTGATAATAAAACAAAATTAATAACCGCACTTAACGAGAAATTATATGGAAACGTCATTGTTTAAAATAGGAGATAAAACCTTTGAATCACGCTTGTTTTTAGGAACAGGAAAATTCGGTTCCAACCAACAAATGGAAGAAGCTATTTTGGCATCTGGGAGCGAGTTGGTTACCGTAGCGCTAAAACGTATCGATTTAGAAACCGATACCGATGCTATTTTATCGCATTTAAAACATCCGAGAATCAATTTATTACCCAATACTTCGGGAGCAAGAAATGCGAAAGAAGCTGTTTTTGCAGCACAATTAGCTAGAGAAGCTTTGGAAACCAATTGGCTTAAACTAGAAATCCATCCCGATCCAAGATATCTTTTGCCAGACCCGATTGAAACCTTAAAAGCCACCGAAGAATTAGCAAAATTAGGATTTATCGTTTTGCCATACATTCATGCCGATCCTGTTTTATGCAAACGTTTGGAAGATGCCGGAACATCAGCCGTAATGCCTTTGGGTTCACCAATTGGAAGTAACAAAGGATTAAAAACAATCGATTTTTTAGAAATTATTATCGAACAATCTAAAGTCCCTGTAATCATCGACGCAGGAATTGGAGCACCTTCTGATGCCGCAAAAGCAATGGAATTAGGCGCTGATGCTGTTTTAGTTAATACTGCTATTGCTGTAGCGGGAAATCCAAAACTGATGGCTGAAGCTTTTGCAGCAGCGGTAATTGCAGGACGAAAAGCATACGAAGCCCAATTAGCACAAAAGGTAAATCGAGCGGTGGCTTCAAGTCCTTTGACGGCATTTTTATATGAATAATCATTTAACCACAAAGAGTTTTTTACCGCAAAGTTCGCAAGGTTTTTTCGCAAAGTTCACAAAGCTTTGCGAACTTTTTAGTCAGAAATAAAAACCTCCGCTTAACAAACTTTGCGTAAATCTTAGTTCCCTTTGCGGTGAAAAAATTATAGGTAAAAACTCTTTGTAGTAAAAAACCAAATCCAATGAACACATTCAAATCGGTTTTTGAAAAATACGACTGGAATACAATTCAAACCAAGATCTTTCAAACGTCCGCAAAGGAAGTAGAAAATGCTTTAACGAAAACCAAACG
Source organism: Flavobacterium zubiriense (assembly GCF_041729725.1). Classification (NCBI taxonomy): domain Bacteria; kingdom Pseudomonadati; phylum Bacteroidota; class Flavobacteriia; order Flavobacteriales; family Flavobacteriaceae; genus Flavobacterium; species Flavobacterium zubiriense. The sequence continues at coordinate 106,895 of NZ_JBCFQL010000003.1, forward strand.
AAATCTCGATGATTTTCTAGCTTTGATTTCGCCTGCTGCTCAGCCGTATTTGGAACAAATGGCGCAGCTAAGTCATGAATTGACCAAAAAAAGATTTGGGAAAACAATCCAAATGTATGCTCCACTGTATCTTAGTAACGAATGTCAGAACATTTGTACCTATTGTGGTTTTAGTCTGGACAACAAAATCAAACGAAAAACCCTTACGGATTCAGAAATAAAATTAGAAATCGAAGCTTTGAAAAAAGCAGGATTTGATCATGTTTTATTGGTAACGGGAGAAGCTAATTATACTGTAAACATAAATTATTTCTTGAATGCTATTGAACAAATAAAAAATGATTTTTCGACTATTTCTGTAGAGGTCCAGCCTTTAACCACAGAAGAATACGAACAATTGCACCAAGCTGGAGTGTACTCCGTTTTGGTTTATCAGGAAACCTATCACAAGGAAGTTTACAAACAATATCATACTAAAGGAAAAAAATCCAATTTCGATTTTCGTTTAGAAACACCAGACCGAATTGGGAAAGCAGGAATTCACAAAATAGGTTTGGGCGTTTTGTTAGGATTAGAAGATTGGCGCACCGATAGTTTTTTTAATGCTTTACACTTGGATTATTTGCAAAAGACCTATTGGCAAACCAAATATTCTGTTTCTTTCCCGAGATTGCGTCCTGCCGAAGGAATTATTGAACCTAATTTTATCATGGACGACAAAGATTTGACGCAGTTGATTTGTGCTTATCGGTTATGGAATGAGGATTTAGAGATTTCCATATCGACTCGCGAGAATGAAAAATTCAGAAATAATATTATTCCGCTTGGCACAACGAGTATGAGTGCTGGTTCCAAAACCAATCCTGGCGGTTATGTAGTGGATCCGCAATCTTTGGAACAATTTGAGATTAGTGACGAACGCACTTCTTTTGAAATTGCAAATATTATTTCAAAAACTGGATACGAACCCGTTTGGAAAGATTGGGATAGAACTTTTGATTCTAGATTTTAGATTAACGATTTTAGATTGCAGATATAATGAGCGTAATACAAGATTTCTTAAGATACAATCGCCAAGTGATTTTACCTGAAATTGGCGATGAGGGACAAGAAAAACTAAAAAAAGCCAAAGTTCTAGTCATTGGTGCAGGCGGTTTAGGCTGTCCTATTTTACAATACATTTCGACCGCAGGAGTGGGAACTATTGGCATTATTGATTTTGACAAAATAGAAATTCATAATCTACATCGCCAGCTTTTGTATACCGAAGACCAAATAGGATTACCAAAAGCGACAACAGCAAAAGCGACTGTTGAAAAGCTAAATCCGTTAATTGTAGTTCAGGCTTTCGAAGAAAAACTAACCACAGAAAATGCTTCCAAAATAATAGCTGATTTTGATATTGTAGTCGATGGTTCTGATAATTTTAGTACCCGCTATTTAGTCAATGATACTTGTGTGACTCTAGAAAAAACACTGGTTTATGGCAGTATTTTAGGTTTCGAAGGACAAATTGCTGTTTTCAATCATCAGGGAAGTAAAAATTTGCGTGATTTATTTCCGGAACCGCCTAACCCTAAAGATGTACCTAATTGCAGTTTCAATGGTGTTTTAGGAACTTTACCTGGAATGATAGGCACGATGATGGCGCACGAAACTTTGAAATTAATTATTGGTTTACCCAGTTTAAAAAATGAATTAGTATTGTTTAAAACTTTGGATTGGAGTTTTGTGAAGTTGAATTTCTAGAAGTAACTTTAAAAAAGAACACGGATTTAAGAAATTCAAAAAATCTTAAAAATTTCTTTGTGAATCTTTGCGAAAAAACTTTGTTCCCTTTGCGGTAAAAAAAGTAACACAGATTAAATACTATTTTTAAGTATCGCCATAAATTCCTCGCGCTCAATTTCGCGACAACCTAAACTTTCTAAATGAGAATTATAAACCTGACAATCGAGCAGTTTGTAATTCTCCTTTTTTAATTGGTTAACTAAAGCAATAAAAGCCACTTTGGAAGCATTCGAAACCAAAGAAAACATACTTTCACCACAAAAAACATGTCCTAAATCAACGCCATACAAACCGCCGACTAAGATGTCATCTTGCCACACTTCAACTGACTTTGCAATACCCAATTCGTGTAATTTACAATAAGCTTCAATCATATCATTTGTAATCCAAGTTCCGTTTTGACCGTCACGTTTTACATTCTGACAATTCGAAATCACCTCTCTGAAATTCTGATTGAATGTTACCTTAAAAATATTTCTGTTCAGAATATTTCGCATGCTTTTAGAAACAATCAATTCGTCTAAAAACAAAACCATTCTTGGGTTTGGCGACCACCACGTTATTGGCTCAGCATCTTCAAACCAAGGAAATATACCGCTTTTATAAGCTAATTGTAAACGTTCAGGAGATAAATCGCCTCCTATCCCAATAATTCCAGAAGAATGAGCTAAATGAACTGACGGAAAAAATAAGTCTTCGGATAAGTAAAACATTTTTAAAATTTCAATGGCAATGACAAAAATCAAATCAAAAAAAGAAATTCCAAATTTCAATTAAAAAATAGTTAATTGGAATTTGGAATTTTATAAATTCAGAATTTAATTCTTAGAAAGGCAAATCATCTGGCTCGTCTTCGTTTAAGTTTGTTGCTGGAGCAAAAGCAGGAGCAGCTGGCATTGGAGCAGAAGGTGCTTCAGCAGCCATTTTCTCGATTCTCCAGCCTTGGATACTATTAAAATACCTTGTTTCTCCTTGTGGATTTACCCATTCTCTACCTCTTAAATTGATAGAAACTTTTACTGCTTCGCCAATATTGTAATTGTTCAACAAATCACATTTGTCTTGTGTAAACTCAACTAAAATATGTTGAGGATATTGCTCCTCTGTAGTAACAACTAATTCTCTTTTTCTAAATGAGGCACTAACTTGTTGCTCTGGATTAACGACTTTAATTTTTCCTGTAACTTCCATCTTCGTTATTTTAATTGTTATTTGATTATTATTTTTCCCAATAGTATTTCTTTTAGAAACACATCATTTTCATTCAAGCCATTTAACTTAGAAAGCAAAACTCTTTTACAGAAAAATATTGAATATACAAATATAGTAACTTCTTCTATCTGACAATAACGTTTGTTTTACAATTTCAGTTTTAATTTTTAATTGCTGTCAAACAAGGAAGTTTCAAGCGAAGTTAAATCCTTTTTGGACAACAAATCAACCCAAAAACTTAAAAAAACTAAAATAATACTACTACTATTTCGTTATATTTATGGCTCAAAATATCATTTATGCAATTTTCTGACAAAAGAAATACAGGACGATGGATTCTAATTTTTGCTTCATTTCTTATCATTTCCTTAATTCTTTGGAACACTTATACTTTTTTTCAGATTTTTAAAAATGAAGAACGTCTGAAAATGAATCTTTTGGCCAAAGCCCAAAAAACGCTTATCAATGCTGATGAAAATACCGATGTAGAACTTCCACTCCAAATTTTCAAAGACAACACTTCTATTCCGGTTATTCTTACCGAAAATGACAGCATTATTAATACTATTAATATTGACGAAAACATTGTAAACGATAAAGAAAAAGCAAAAGTTTTTTTATCGAATTTAGAAAAAGAAAACGAACCCATTATCATTGAATATGCTCCAAAAAAATTCCAAAAATGGTATTACGGTAATTCGGCTTTGCTCAATAAACTGAAATATTATCCTATAGCTTTGTTGTTGATTATTTTCTTGTTCTCGGCATTGATTTATTATTTCTACCGAAGTACAAAAATTGCTACTCAAAACAAACTTTGGGCAGGAATGGCTAAAGAAACGGCACACCAAATAGGCACGCCCCTTTCTTCATTAATTGGTTGGGTCGAAATCTTAAAATCTGAAAACATTGATGAATCAACGACTTCCGAAATTGAAAAAGATATTGATCGATTGCAAACCATTACCGATCGTTTTTCAAAAATTGGTTCAGAACCTGTTTTAGAAAAAAGAAATATTATTGAAGAAACCTTACAAACCTACAACTACCTTCAGTCGCGGTTTTCTAAACAAATTGAATTTTCTTTTGAAAGTCCAACATCATCAATCTATACGATGCTGAATCCTACCTTGCACAGTTGGACCATAGAAAACCTGATTAAAAACGCCATTGATGCCATGAAAGGAAAAGGCAAAATTGCTGTCAAGATAGAAGAAGATGCGCTTTTTGTAAAAATAAATGTTAGCGATACAGGTATTGGGATTCCAAAAAATCAATTCAAAACTGTCTTCGAACCCGGATTTACTACTAAAAAAAGAGGTTGGGGATTAGGACTTTCTTTGACCAATAGAATTGTAAAAGAATACCACAAAGGGAACATCAAAGTTTTACATTCTGAAATTGGCAAAGGAACCACCATGCAAATTAGTTTCAAAAAACTAATTTAGTTTAAAGGTATTCCTAACCAAGATATTTTTGAGAACATTGTTTTTCTAATCAATTTAGATTTACTCAAATAGTCTTTTACAAATGCAGCATGTTCATCTGCCTGAACTAAAGCTTGTGCAATGGTCTTTTTTACCGAAGTTAAATTAGATGCATTTTCTGCTCCAACAGTTCCAATCTTAAAAATATCGTTTTGGCATTTTGCCAATTTCTCTCTTGGAGTTTGAATCATTTTACTAATCGCTTCATCCGAAAAAGCAGGTTTGAATTTTTTATTTCGATACATTATAAAATCATTCAACTGCATCAATGCTTCATTGAGTTCATTAACAATCGTATTCAATTTCTCAATATTTGCATTTTGGATTACATTATTCCACTGATTCTTTTTAACGTTATGGTATTCTATAATCATGGCATTTTTCAAACCGTTTTTTTCTACTCGTACAGCCGATTCAAACAACTGGTCGTTGTCGGATATTTTATAATAAAGAGCTATTTCTTTCTCATAATCAAAATACTTTTTAGTTTTATCTACTTGTATTTTCCCTGCATAAAACTCTGCATTGGTAACAGGATAATTCGAAAATTGCCATAAATAATCAAATGGCATGTGCGAAGCAATTATTTTAGAAGGTTCGACTTTAAAATAAGCATTATTTAATTTCTTTATAAACTTGCCATTGGTTACACCACCAGCTCCCCAGGTAGGATCAAACACAAACCATTTATTGTCAATTTGAGCCGCACACCAGGCATGAGATAAGTTATCAATCTTTCCGTTTTGTTTGGTATAGCCTTCAATTATTCGACATTTAATTCCAATTTTATTTGAAATATCGTTGAAAACCTCAGCATAATGAATACAAACTCCTTTCTTGGATTTTAATGTATTATCTATTTTTTGCTGTGCTGATTCGAATTGATTTGGCGCAAGCATATTGGGCACATCATAACTGATATTAGTAGCTGTCCAATAGAAAACTGCTCTGATTTTTTCAGTATCTGTTTTAAAATTATCCGTTATATATTTTGCAATTCCTGTTGTTGAAGTAGTCAAATCCACTGGAATTTTGGAAATCTTATTATCAATATCAGTATAAATTGTTTTAGTTTGAGCAACACTAAAAACAGATAAAAACAAAAATATAAAAGGAACAATTTTTCTCATATTAGTTGAGTTTTTTATATAAAAAAACACGAAAAAAATTCGTGCTTTTATTTTATGCCATTTAACAGATTATAGATTAGATCGAATTTCCTGAGCTAAGTTTTCAAATTCTTCTTTGCTTAAAACTTCTTTTTTCTGAAAACGAATGTCATCCATTGTATTTAATGGAATCAAATGAACGTGAGCATGCGGAACTTCAATGCCAATAACGGATACTGCAATTCGGTTGCAGGGAATGGTTTTTTCTAAAGCAAGTGCCACCTTTCGTGAAAAGTGCATTAATCCTAAATAATGGGCTTCATCCATATCAAAAATCTTATCGACTTCAAATTTTGGAATACACAAAGTATGTCCTTTTGCATTAGGATTAATATCTAAAAAAGCAAAATAGTTATCATCTTCAGCAATTTTATAACATGGAATTTCTCCGTTTACTATTTTGGTAAATATCGAACTCATAGTTTAATTTTAAAAAATCTATATCGTGAGATTGCTTCGTTCCTCGCATTGACTTAGTCTCGGGAAATTTCTAAAATTTCAAATTTCAAAACACCATTAGGCACATTAATTTCAGCAACTTCACCTATTGATTTCCCTAACAGTCCTTTTCCAATAGGAGAAGTAACCGATATTTTTCCTGTTTTCAAATCGGCTTCACTTTCGGCAACTAAGGTGTATTTCATTTCCATACCATTAGCCTGATTCTTAATTTTTACATTAGATAATACCAACACTTTAGACAAATCCAAATGTGTTTCATCAATCAAACGAGCATTGGCATGAACTTCCTCTAGTTTGGCAATTCTCATTTCTAACATTCCTTGTGCTTCTTTGGCAGCATCATATTCTGCATTTTCAGATAAATCACCTTTATCTCTTGCATCTGCTATATCTTGAGATGCTTTAGGACGCATCACCGTTTTTAAATAATCTAATTCTTCTCTTAATTTCTTTAATCCTTCTGCCGTGTAATAAGATACTGTACTCATAACTTCATCATTTTATAAAATAGAAAAAATCCCATCGGAACGGGATTTCTTTCCACAAAGATAATATATTTTTTTATAGTCTATAATTATATGTTAACCATATAATATTTCAAATGTAAATAAATTAAATTTGTTTAAACAATTCTTTTGATATTTTTTAAAATGAAAAAAACAAGCCTGATACTCCTTCTTACAATTTTGCTTTATAGCTGTAGCGATAATTTTAGCAATAATAATCCTTACATTCCTAACTATACTTTTAGCACAACCATCAATCTTAATTTAGCCCAATTTTCAGATCTTAAGTTTGTAAGTAATGCTGTTTATATTGGCCAACCTGGCGTAGGGGTGAAAGGAATTTATGTGTTTAACACAGGTAGTGGCTACAATGCTTTTGATGCCACCTGTCCAAACCAGACTTTGAGTGATTGTTCTACAGTGGCTTTCAAAAAGCTCGACTCATCAGATCCGTTAAAAGTTGATAAAACAACTGTTGTTTGCCCTTGCGATAAAGAAGAATACAGCTTATTTACCGGTCAGGGAAAACTACAATATCCTTTAAAACAATATCGGGTAGAAGTAAACGGAAACCTCCTTCGAGTATACAATTAAAGCAAAAAAGCCTGAAAAAATTAAATTTTCAAGCTTTTTTAAATATAAAAAACTACAAATTAAAACTTCAATGTTAGTCCCGCTAAAAAGTTAATTCCTGCTTGCGGATAATAGTACGGATAAACATCCCACATATAGCCATTTGAAACGTATTTTTTATCTAGAAAGTTATTCACTAAACCAGTTATCATTATAGATTTGAAAATGGATTTTGGTTTTATTTCGAAAGAAACATTCAAATCGTTAACAAAATAATCCGCTAACTTTGCTTCTGGCAATTCGATGTTGTTCATGAATTGCTCGCCAACAAATTTCTGCAATAACGAAATGTGTAAATTTTGAATCGGACTGTAAACAATAATATTTCCTGCAATAATTTCTGGAGAATAGGCAATTTTAGTAGTTCCGTAATTTTGACCTTCAACAGCCAAATCAACATTTTTGTTACTACTTAAAGTAAAATTAGGGCGAAGAATAAATTTTTCTGAAACTGCAATTGTTGCATCAACTTCAAAACCTAAACGGTAACTTTTATCTGTATTGGAACGAATTGGCGCTCCTACATCATCTAATCTTCCCGTTAAAATCAACTGATCTCTATAACCCATATAATAGAAATTAGAATTCAACTGGAATTTATCTGAATTGAATCTCCATCCTAATTCAAAATCATTTAGCTTTTCAGGTTTTACGTTTCCGCCTTCGTAATCAGTTCTGTTTGGTTCACGATTGGCTCTAGCATAAGAAAAGTAAAGATTGTTTTTTTGATTTATTTCGAAATTTAAACCAGCCTTTGGATTAAAGAAATTGAAAGAATCATCAACTAGTCCTGTATCCGCACCATTGGCTTTGTAAGTTACATTTCGATATTGCAAATCGCCATAAAAACTTAATTGTTGTGTGATTTGATAATTGGCTTTGGCAAAAATATTTCCATCCGTTTTTGACGAAAAATCATCATAATAATGATCTCCTAATTCTGTTGGACCAGAATTTCTTGCCCAAATCACTTTGCCAAAATGATCTCCTTCGTACTTATTCCAGCCTCCGCCAACGATAACATCTAATTTCTCCTCTTTATATTTTACAGAAAAAGTAGTTCCATAAAAATCATTGTCTAACCACTTTTGACGAATTAAATCAGTTCCAGGAACTAAGTCACCATTATCATTTTCAACCATTTTAGTTGACTGAATTGATCCATAGCCCTCAACTGGTTCATCATTTTTATAATTTTCAAAATAACCCTTCCCTTTTGTATAATGAAAAGCTAAATTAGTACTCCATTTATCGGATAACGATTCGTTCCAATGCAATTGATAATGATCTTGATTGTAATTATCAGTTTCATTATCGTAGTAACGAATATTTCCTGCTTCATCTGTGTATTCTCCAGCAGAATTATACGTACGGTTTTCAGCTAAAGTTTGAGCATCAATTCCATTCCATGACTGATAAGTTTGCTGAGTACCACCAAAAACTAATGCTTTAATTAAAGTGGTTTTACCAATATAAGTTCCCTGAAGAAAGTACGATTTTAAATCAGAACTAGCACGATCCACAAAACCATCCGATTGTATTGTAGACAAGCGTCCAGCCAATTCAAAATGATCATTTAATAAACCTGTACTGAATTTTACTGAATTTTTATTGGAATTAAAACTTCCGTAAGAACTTGAAATTTCTCCAGTTGGTTTTGATGCGTAATTGTCAGTCAACATATTCAAACTGGCTCCAAAAGCTCCAGAACCATTTGTAGAAGTTCCAACACCGCGTTGCAATTGCAAACTTTCTACTGAAGAAGCAAAATCAGGCATATTTACCCAAAAAGTTCCCTGACTTTCGGAATCATTGTATGGAATTCCATTGATGGTTACGTTTACTCTGGTAGCATCGCTTCCACGAACTCTAATTCCGGTATATCCTATTCCTCCACCTGCATCAGAAGTGGTAACAACCGACGGCAGATAATTCATTAAAATTGGAATATCCTGTCCTAGGTTTCTGAATTTAATTTCTTTTTTATCCATGTTACTAAACGTAACCGGAGTTTTAGAAGTTACACGAATAGCCGAAACCAATACCTCATCGAGTCGGTTTACTGGTACTGTATCTTTGACTTGGGAAAAAGAGGTTACTGAAAAAAGAGAAAAGAAAATAGAAAAAAGAAAAAGGAATTTGTAATTTGACGCCTTAGCATCTTTGTAACTTAGTACCTGAGTACCTTTAAAAATAATATTCATTCGTAATTATTTTACGAATAAAAGGGGGAATTATTCTTTTTGTTATTTAATAAATAGATTTGTTCAACTAATAAACCAATAGTATTTACTATTAATTTATTGTATTTTCCCTTAGCAACATTACTTGCTCAGGTTCGTTGGGTATGATCTCAGCTTCATTCTGAACTTGTTTCAGAATCTGAAATAAATTCAGATTTAAGCACCCCTTTGAGACAGTGCAAATGTAGTGTTAAAAAACAAATTCCAAAAATTAAATTCCAAATTCCAAAAAACTAACTTCAAGTAGTTTTCAATTGGAATTTGGAATTTATAAATTGGAATTTAATCTAGATTAGGTTTCCTACGCGATTGTTTAATTTCAGAAATATTCTTTTTGTCTTTAATTCGTTTTTTAATCACCGACTTAGGGATTTTAGTTACTTTTCTAATTTTAGGCACAAAAAGTCCTTTTTTAATCAGTTCCAAAAATCGTTTGGTAACTATTTCTTTATTTTTAAGTTGGCTTCTATCTTCATCACAATTTAAAATCAAAACCAAATCAGCAGTCAATCTTGAAGAAAGATTGGTTTCTAACAACAATTTTTCTTCATCAGACAAAGCCTGAGAATTTTTCAAGTTAAAAGTCAGCACTACTTTAGACGAAACCTTATTCACGTTTTGTCCTCCTGCTCCACTACTTCTAACGGCTTTATACTGTAATTCGGATATGAGTTTTTGAATTTCCATTTTTTATTTTGACTGATGCGCTTCTTTCAATAAATCATTTACTGTTTTTACAGGGTTAAAAGTAATCAAAGGTACTTCGACAAAAACAGTCAACCAATTTGCCATTGCTCCATTCCATAAACCAGGCAATTCATAACTTTTAATATCTTTTCCTAAATGATTTTTCTCTACTATAAAACCGCTGTTTTCATCCACAAACTGATGCAAATCAAACTTTTCGTTTTTATAATCTTTAGTAGCACAAACTAAATCCACAGGATTAAAATGAGTCGCATTTGCCATAATTTTAGCCTGCTTTTTATTGTTCAAATCTACTTGTGAAGATTCTACAATTTGCAATGAAATTTCTTTTTGTCCATTTTTTACCCAGAAAGGACCTCCACCTGGTTCCCCTTCATTTTTCACCATTCCACATACTCTAATTGGACGGTTTAAAATAGTTTTCAATACTTTTATTTTATTCTCAAAGGTGTATAAATCAAAATCTGATTTGATTTCCATGTTCAATTTTTCTTTCAAGAAATCTTTTATATCTTCTATTTGATTGTTTTCAATCGTGTAAAGATCAATCAAATTCAAACAAGCAAATATTTGTTGTTGCAATTCTAACAAAATACCCGCTAATGCTTTTTTATAAAGTGCTATGGTATCATTATGATGTAAAATTACATTATCAATGTTTTTAACAAAAATGATATCGGCATCTAATCGATTTAAATTTCCTATCAATGCACCATGACCTCCTGGTCTGAAAAGCAATTTCCCATCCTCAGTTCTAAAAGCCCTATCATTCATATTTACCGCAATAGTATCGGTGCTTTTATCTTGATAGGAATAACTTACTTCAATATTAGTATGCGTTTCTTTTTCTACCTTGTCTTTTACATTACTTATAATGTGTTCAAACTGTCCTTGATGCGATTCTGAAACGGTAAAATGCAAATACGACTGATTATTAGTACTCGAATAATAACCACATTCATACAAATGTTCTTCTATTGGTGTAGCAATTGTGGTTGCATATTTATGAAAAGGTAAGATTCCTTTTGGTTTTGACGCAAAATTAAAATACTCCGAATCCAACATGAATTTTATAAAATAGTAATTTTTATAATCACGAGTTAGTGAATCGAAATTGGAAAATTCTTCTTTTAATTTTTTATAGATACTATCAAAAAAAGGCAGTTTCTCCATTCCAACAATAAAAACGGGCAACTTAGTATCTTTTTTTCTATTGATATAAGCATTGATACTTTCTTTCTCAATATTAAACTCATTCAAAAAAACGGTTAAGAACTTAAACATTCTACTGGCCGCTCCTGAGGCTGGAACAAACTTTAACAATTTTAAATTGGATTTATGTTCGTCAAAAAAAGTAGCCTTTTCAACAAACTCTTCATCAGTTAATTTTACGATTCCATTTCCCACAGTGGCAGCTTCGAGTAATTCCATCTTAGCAATTCCTTTTTTAAAAATAACCAACTGTTTTTGGATATTCTCTAAAGAAACACCATGTAGATTGATTTGTTCAAAATCCTGTTCTAACAATCCCATACTTTTAACTTTATTTAAATCATCAATTGAATTAGATTGCTCTAACATTGAAACTCGTATTTTACCCATAATAATCGCTAAAAATTATTCTAAAACAGCTACTTCAGCTGGCTATTTTTCTTGGTTATTCAAAATTTTCTTCCATTCTAAATAGCCAAAAATGGCAAGAATGGTGAAAATCAAATATTGCAAAGACGTAAATGTATATCCTTTGCAAAAATACAAAGGTATCGAAATGAAATCTCCTACAATCCAAAAAATCCAATTTTCGATTTTTCGCTTCGCCATCAGCCACATCCCAACAAAAAACAAAGCTGTTAAAAAAGTATCTACATAATTGTACCAATCTTTAAATTTATCAAAATATTGATAAACTAAAAACACAAAAACTAAAGTTAAAACAAAAATAACAGCAGCTATTTTACTTTCTTTTTTAGTTACCCTAGAAATAGGATAGGCTACAACATCCCCTTTTTTTCTCGTCCAATGGTACCAGCCATAAATACTCATTATAAAATAATAACCATTAATCATCGAATCGCCTAAAAGATCCCATTTCCAAAGCAAATAAGCATAGATAAAAGTACTGACTAATCCTGTAGGGAAAACCAAAATATTATCTTTCTTAGCAAACCAAACACTTACTAATCCAAAAAACACAGCCACTAATTCCAATACAATTCCCAAAGTGGGATAGGTAGCATATTGGGCAAAAAAGAACTCTATCATTTACTATTTTATTGGAGAATTAAAAAAATTAATGTCGTTTTCAAAAGCGGTTCCTATCACAACTACATCAGCACCGGATTGATACGCATTTTGAATTCCTTGCAAATCTACAATTCCGCCGCCTACAATTAATGGTATAGTAGTGTTTTGAGAAACGAATTGAATCATTTCTAATGGAACTGCTTTTTGAGCGCCACTTCCCGCTTCCAGATAAATCAATTTATTACCAAGCATTTCTCCTGCTAAAGCTGTTGCCATGACCAAATCGAAATCATTTCTATCCAAAGGCGTTGTTTTGCTGATACGTTCAACAGCCGTTTCACCTCCGCTTTCAATTAATAGATAAGCCGTAGGAATAATTTCGAGTTGGGATTGCTTTAAAATGGGTGCCGCTTTCACCTGATGTTCTATTAAATAATCGGGATTTCGTCCTGACAATAAAGATAAAAACAAAATTCCATCAGCATGATTCGAAATTTGAGAAGGATGCCCCGGAAAAAGTACTATTGGTAAAATACAGTTTTGTTTGATTCGAATGATTAAATCATCTAAAATTCGACTTTCAACAAGGCTTCCACCAATAAAAATATGAGTGGCTGGCGATTGATTGATCTTGTCAATTAAATCGGGTATTTGTTCCCAAACTATTTTATCAGGATCCAAAAGAATGGCTAATATTTGTTGATTAGTTGCTTTTGCGACTTGTATTTGTTGGTAAATTGTTCCTTTTTCCATGAGAACGTAAAAGTAAAAAGTTTTTAGAGTCCAAGAACCATTTCGAAAGAATTATATTTGTAGTACACTGGAATTCATAAAATCCTTTTATTATGATTGCTGTTACACTACTCGACAAATATGGCGAAATTCAAAAAAAAAAATCTCCTAGCGTAACTTTGTGGTATTCTTTGCGAATCTTTGCGGTGTAAATTGCACACAGATGGTACTGATTTAAACAGATTCTCGCTGATTCTTTTTGGAACACAGATTAAAGAAATTCTATAAATCTTAAAAAAAATCTTAGTTTAACTTTGTGGTATTCTTTGCGAATCTTTGCGAAACAACTTTGCTCAACTTCTTGTCAAGAATAAAACTATTTTTCTAAAGCATAGACTAAAGTAAAGTCTTCTATTTCTTCAAAATAAATATTGAATTCTTTGTGTAGACCACCAAAATGAAGATTAGCAACCGTTTGATTCTGGTTCAAATCAAATTTGTCAACTGCAATATGATCTTTAAAACTGATACCTTTTTCGTTTCGGATTTTAAAAATGGCTTCTTTTGCTCCCCAAATTACCGTGAGATTTTTAATATATTCTGCTTTTTTTTCTCGAATTAAATATTGAAATTCGGTATCACAGAATTTATCGGCAATACGAATGATTTTTTCTCTTTGTAATTCGATATCAATTCCAACAGTTTCATCACTAATAATTATTGCCGCAAACTGATGGGAATGCGTAATCGAAATGTATTTTCCATCTTGAAGATGTGGTTTTCCAAATACATCATAATACAAATCAAAATCAGAATAGCCCGCTTCATTTAAAAGTTTACGAACACTAAGAAATCCTCGTTGATGCAATTCGGATTTCATACCGTCAATTCGCAACTGGCATTTAGGAGTGAGACTTACTTCTTCAAACAATTGTTCATAAGATTCCGTAATCTTCCAAATAAAAATTTGTGTGTGAGTATTAAACTGTATTTTCTGGTGTAAAGGCATTCTTTTGAGTTATAAGTTATGAGTTATGAGTTTTCTCTCTTAACCCAGATGTCTTTCTAGCCCTGACAGCAACGGCATCCTTTCTAGCCGGTGTTCGGCTAGAAAGATATAGTGGATGGCAGGATTAGCTTCTAAAAACCATTATCAAACTAAAGTTCTAAAAATTAAGACATTAAACAATTCATAAATATTTTAGAAATTAGTTTAATTCTAAAGTTATTACGTAAATTTGCAAAAATTTTACAATTACAAATATACTATAAATGAGTACAACGACTATGCCTTATGTGGCTTTCAAAGTAAAAGACATTTCTCTAGCGGCTTGGGGAAGAAAAGAAATTGAATTGGCTGAAGCTGAAATGCCAGGTTTAATGGCGCTTCGTGCTGAATATAAAGATGAGCAACCGTTGAAAGGTGCTCGTATTGCTGGATGTTTACACATGACAATCCAAACTGCAGTTTTAATCGAAACTTTAATTGCTCTTGGCGCAGAAGTTACTTGGTCTTCTTGTAACATTTTCTCTACTCAGGATCAAGCTGCTGCTGCTATTGCTGCTGCTGGAATTCAAGTTTATGCTTGGAAAGGATTGAATGAGGAAGATTTTGACTGGTGTATTGAGCAAACATTATTTTTTGGTGAAGACAGAAAACCATTGAACATGATTCTAGATGACGGTGGAGATTTGACTAATATGGTTATTGACCGTTTCCCAGAATTGGTTTCTGGAATCAAAGGATTGTCTGAAGAAACTACAACTGGAGTTCATAGATTATATGAAAGAGTAAAAGCAGGAACATTGCCAATGCCTGCCATTAATGTAAACGACTCGGTTACTAAATCTAAATTTGACAACAAATACGGTTGTAAAGAATCGGCTGTTGATGCGGTTCGTCGTGCTACCGATATTATGTTAGCTGGAAAAAGAGTGATCGTTTGTGGATATGGTGATGTAGGTAAAGGAACTGCTGCTTCTTTTAGAGGTGCAGGTTCTATCGTTACTGTAACAGAAATCGACCCAATTTGTGCTCTACAAGCTGCAATGGACGGATTTGAAGTTAAAAAACTAAATACTGTAATTGCAACAGCTGATATTATTATTACTACTACTGGAAATAAAGACATCGTTCTTGGATCTCATTTCGAGCAAATGAAAGACAAAACAATCGTATGTAACATCGGGCATTTTGATAACGAAATTGACATGGCTTGGTTGAACGAAAACCACGGTGCGTCTAAAATCGAAATCAAACCTCAGGTTGATAAATATACCATTGCTGGAAAAGACATTATCATTTTGGCTGAAGGTCGTTTGGTAAACTTAGGTTGTGCTACAGGTCACCCAAGTTTTGTAATGAGTAACTCATTTACAAACCAAACTCTAGCTCAAATCGAATTGTGGAAAAACAGCGCGGCATACAACAATGACGTTTATATGTTACCAAAACACCTTGATGAGAAAGTAGCAATGTTACACTTAGCTAAATTAGGCGTTGAATTAGAAACTTTACGTGACGATCAAGCTGCTTATATTGGTGTTGAAGTTCAAGGACCATACAAACCAGAATATTACAGATACTAAATGATTGTAGATTAGCGATTGCTGATTTATAATTTTAGATTTAAACCCTTGCAGGAAACTGAACTAAATTCAGTTTGAATGTGAGGGTTTTTTGTTATTTTTGTTAATATCACTAGAATTAAATTATAATTCAAAAAAAGAAAACAGGGTATCAGAGTAGTTTAATCTTGTATAAATAGTGTGGCGTGACATATTTAGAAAAAATAATAAAAGAAGAGGGACCTATTTTATCAAGTGAATTGATTGAATTACTTATGAATAAAGAAAAAAGTATCACTAAAGAAGCCGCTAGAAAAAGATTAAGTAGAATTAGTAAAGATATTATCAGAGTAAAAGGACTATTCTCTGACGGACAATTTCTCTTTCACGATAAAGAAATTTTTAAAAGCGAAGAATACTATTCTGGTCTTTATCGTGCCTTAAAAAAAGCAGGCAAACAATATCATATTATATTACAATCATTAGATTTTCATTATGGCCAATTAAAAACTGAACATTTGCCCACATATTCTATAAACCCAATTTTAGATTTAAAAGGACACATTACATTTAAAACTGTTTTAGAAAAACTTAACGAATTAAGACTTATTAACATTGAAGATGGCACTGTCACAATATCAAATTTAATAACTGATAACAATGTCAATTTAAAAAGATCAAAAGGAATAGAACTTGCTAAAAATTTTCTTTTAATTCAATTTAATGATTGGTCAAGAAAAATAGGATTAGCTTCCTATAATTCATCAAAATTTCATAGTCAATTTGGTAAATATCAATTTAGTTTTGTTTCTCCTTCGTATATAGGATCATTACCTAAATTCAATAATAACAATATAATTCCTGGATTTATTGTCGCTGACATTTTAATAGGAAATACTGTCAATGAAAATCAGATAGATTTTTTTATAAATAAAATTAAGGCTTTAAAATTTCAACGAAATCCAACAAATTTCATTCCTTTTTTAATTGTTGAATCAATTGATACAAAATCACTGAATAAACTAAAAGCTGAAGGAGTAGTTATTGGATTTGTAAACGAATTGTTTGGGGATATATATAAAGATCTTTTAAACTCTTTAATTAATTTAGTTACAAACGCTGGTGCTATCCTTAAAAAAAATCCAGAAGCATATTTAGATTTAATCCAGAAACTAAATAAGTTGGTTGACGGAAAAACCAATAATCTTAGAGGAGACTTATTTGAACTTGCTGTTGGTTACTATCAAGGTCGAGTTTGTAAAACTATAGATATTGGTAAAATAATTAATCATAATGGCTTTCAACGAGAAATTGATGTTTTTGGATTAACCGAAAACAAAGTTTTTGTTTCAGAATGCAAAGGTTACAATCATAAAGTCTCCAAAGAAGAAATTGAAATTTGGTTAGGTGAAAAAATACCCGTAATTAGAAAATGGTTATTAGATAATCCAATCTTTACAGAACGTGAATTAATATTTGAATTCTGGTCAACTGGAGGATTTACAGATGAAGCAAGTATTTTTTTAGAAAAAAGGAAAAGAGAAACTAACAAGTATACTATTGATTATTTTAATCTAGATGATATGCTAACTAAATCAAAGTCTATAAATTCTAAAAAATTCACAGATATATTACGAGAATATTATATTAAAGAAATTTAACAATCTATTAATTTATATAAATAGTTGATCTAATTAAATTATTTAATATTCTAGATAAAATACTTAATTGAAAAATTAATGAGTTTTATAACAATCAATACACTAAACAACAACCCAAATATTTTATACCTTTGTATTTCAATTGAATACTTATTAAAATGGTAACACTTACTGTAAACATAAAAGACATTTCTCAAATTGCAATCATCAAAAAAATTTTGAAAGCTTTTGATGTGGAAGTAATTGAGCAAACAAATGAAATTACAAATCCAGAGCTAATCGAAAGATTAGAGAAACATAATCAAAATTTTCAAGATTCTGCCTATAGAGAAGAAAACTACACCAAAGTAGATCCTAAAAATATATGGGCAGATATAAAATAGAAATAAGCAAAGAAGCACTTGCTGATTTGTCAAAAATAAAAAAGTCAGGCAAGAAAACAGATATCTCAAAAATTGATAAAATTTTTCTTGAATTAGAAAACCATCCCACAACTGGAATTGGAAAACCAGAAAAACTAAAATACAAAGACGTTAACGTTTGGTCAAGACAAATCAACAAAAAAGACCGATTAGTTTATGAAATCATTGACCACGAAATTGTGGTAATTATCATTTCAGCCTTGGGACATTATAATGACAAATAATAACTCTCTTCAAATCTTCTACTCTTTTTAAGACTAGAAGATTTTTTTTTCGGAAGTTCATTTATACAACAGAAAAAAAATAAATACAAATTTCAAACTTCTTGATTAAACCTTTTCTTTTAATTAACATCTTATGTTAAGTTTAACCAAATTATCATGTGTAAATATTTATCTTTTCTGTTCATTCTTACGTTTTCATTTTATGCTTCCGCCCAAAACAGTTATACTCTAAAAGGGAAAGTACTTAACATCAATAACCAACTCCCATTAGAATCAGCTACAGTGTATATTACAACTGTAAAGGATTCTACTGTATTAGAATATACCTTGACGGATAAAAATGGAGATTTCAACTTTGCAGTTAAAAAAAATGAAAAACCTGTATTTTTAAAAGTTACCTACATGGGATTTGAAACCTTTACTGAAGAGCAAAAAGACCTTACCGCTAACAAGGATTTCAATAACATTTACCTTTCTGAATCAATAAACACCCTTAACGAAGTTACCGTAAAAGGAGAAGCACCTCCTATTCGGGTTAAAAATGATACTATCGAATACAACGCTTCTTTATTTAAAGTACGTCCTGATGCCAATGTAGAATTACTACTAAAACAACTTCCCGGTCTTGAAATAGACAGTGATGGAAAAATTACAGCTAACGGAAAAGAAGTTACCCAAGTTTTAGTAAACGGAAAACCCTTTTTTGACCGCGATGGCGCCATGGCACTAAAAAACCTTCCTGCTGATATTATTAATAAAATTCAGGTGTCAGATTTTAAAACTAAAAAAGAAGAGTATTCTAAAGACCAGGCTGCTTCAGACAATGCCAGTATCAACCTGACTATTGATGAGGATAAAAACAAAGGCTATTTTGGAAAATTTCTTGGTGGATATGGTACTGATGACCGTTATGAATCTAGTTTTTTAGTTAACTTTTTTAAGAAAAACAGAAAGATAAGTATCCTCGGATCTTCTAATAACATCAATGCCCAAGGGTTTTCTCAAGATGAAGTTTTTGACAATATGGGCGGCGGTAGAAACAACCCCGGAGCCGTTAGCAGAGGTCAGGCTAATGGAATTACAACATCAAATTTATTTGGATTCAACTATTCTGACGAATTATTTAAAGACTTTCAAACAAATGTTAGTTATGATTTTAGAGACACTCAAACAGAAAACATCAGCACATCCAACTCTACTAATTTTAGACCTGACGGAAACTTTAATACTGTTTCTGGCTCTTCCACTAATAACAATAACACTTCCAATAGAGCCAATGTAGAATTAGAATACAAAATATCACCAACCATGCGATTGTTTGTTGCTCCAAGATTCAACACCGCAGAATCTGACAACCGATCGTCTTCAAACAGCAGCACTACAAATATCGACAATAACGAACTCACTAATGATTCGCGTGCGGAATCTAAAAACAGAAATCAATCGAACACCTTCAGTAACTCGATTAATTTTAACAAATCGTTCGAGAAGAAAGCCAGAAATCTTAGTGTAGCATTCAACAACAATAATTCAAACTCGAATGCAAACAATTTGATAGAATCGAGAACTTTTTTTTATACCAGAAATGACAGTATCATTAGGGATCAAAACATAAGAAATAACGGCGTTAACGATTCCTACTCAGCAGAAATTGAATATACTGAACCTATAACTGATTCCATCCGATTCAGAGTAGGTGTAGAATATAATTTTCAAAATTCGATAACAGACAACAAAACCTTTGACAACACTGGGAATGAATTTAATAAAATATTCACTGATTTGAATGACTTACAAACCACTTACATTAGTTCCAAACAAAACAGTATCGCTCCTAAGGCTGGTTTTCGAATTCAAAAAAACAATTTAACTTTTGACGTTAACTCCTCCACTTCAATTGTACAATATGACAACAACTTTAAATATTTAGGAGAATCTAATGATTTAAACCGAAAACACATTTTACCAAGTGCTAGCGCTCAGGTGAGATATCGAGTAGATCGTTCTAAATTTTTTACCACTCGATACAACTACAATGTTTCGCTACCATCGGCAAATCAATTGCTATTGGAAAACTTATCTAATCCATTGGATACCATTGTAGGAAACCCCAATTTACTTCCAAGAGAAACACATAGTGCAAACATAAACTATAGAAATTTTGATTTCCGAACGCGCTCGGGATACAATATTTACCTTAACAGTAATTACACTAATAACGATGTTATTTCATCTGTTTTTTATAATGATGATAACAGTAGAAGATCTTCTTATCAAAATGTTTCAGGAATCTATAACATATCTGGTGGTGGTAACTGGAATAAATCTATTAAGCAAGAATCAAATTTATTGCGTTATGGACTTGGAATAAACGGAAATTATTCCTTTACAAAGGGATTAATTGACGGAACATTATATGGTGCAAAATCTATAGGAATATCTCCTAGAGTTTACCTTAATTACGATTACGGCGAATTTTTTACTGTAGCTCCTTCTTATAATTTCTCATATAATGAAACGACATACGACATTAGCTCACTCAATGCGAGATCAAATGTGGTTCACAGAATCAATCTACAAACCACAAGTTACTGGCCGAATAACTGGATTTGGGGTAACGATTTTGGATACACTTACAACTCTATTAATCAGGAATTTTACTTATGGAACACCAGCCTATCTTATACCTTCTTAGACAAAGCATTTATTGCCAAAGTAAAAATATACGATATTCTAAATCAAAATCAAAGCATTACCAGAAACATTTCGACAACATCGGTTAGCGATAATGAAAACACCGTTTTAAGACGCTATGCGATGTTCTCTCTTACATACAAAATCCAAAAATTTTCAGGAAAAGCTCCTGCAAGAAATAGAAACATGGAAGGAATGGACAGAGGTCAACGCCCTGAAGGATTTGGTGGTGGCAGACCTGGAGGCCCAATGGATTAATCAAACCCTTATTATTAATTCAATTTATACAATAAATCCGCTTACTTTCTAAAAAGTAAGCGGATTTGTTCTTTCTATAATGGATGTATAAATATTTGTAAAATCTGAAATTAATTCAAATTGTACCTATTAGATATATAAAAAAGTCCAATTAATTTTTGTTACATCGAGCGCAGTCGAGATGCAATAATGGTTCTCGACTGCGCTCGAACTGAGAATAAGACCAATTTGTATTTCTAAACGGTATTAGTCACTTCTAAACTTATATCAAAATTGGAGCTAATTCGATACAATTACTAAACTAGTATCTCGCTTAAAATCACAGCTTAATTTAGCATTAAAATCCAAAATTACAAAGAATTGAATCCATCTAAATCAGATCAGTTTTCGAACTAATTCTATGCAGAAAAACCCGTTTCGAAATAAATCGAAACGGGTTTTTAATAAATTGAGATCAATCAATTATGCTTCTACTTCAAATGGAAGGATTGAAACGTATGATTTGTTGTCTCTTTTCTTTTGGAACTTAACAACTCCGTCTACTCTTGCGTGTAGGGTGTGATCTTTACTGATGTAAACATTTTCACCTGGATTGTGTTTTGAACCTCTTTGTCTTACGATGATGTTCCCTGCGATAGCAGCTTGTCCTCCAAAAATCTTAACACCTAAACGTTTTGATTCTGATTCTCTACCATTCTTAGAACTACCGACACCTTTCTTGTGAGCCATGATGTTTTAGTTTTAATATTGTTATTATTCTTGAGTATCTTCTTTTTTAGCTTTAGCTACCTTTTTCTTTGGAGCTTCAACTTCTTCTGTAGTTGCTTCAACTGCTGCTTTTTTAGAAGCCGCTTTTTTAGCACCTGCTGCAGTAATACCTTCAATTACAATTTGAGTAAGATATTGTCTGTGACCATTTCTCTTTTTGTACCCTTTTCTTCTTTTCTTTTTGAAAATGATAACTTTGTCTCCTTTTAAGTGTTGTAACACTTTAGCTTCTACTGAAGCACCTTCTATAGCTGGGGCGCCTAAAGTTACATTCCCATTGTCATCTACTAAAAGAACTTTATCAAAAGAAACTTTTGATCCTTCTTCGTTAGACAAACGGTGAACATAAACCTTTAAGTCTTTGCTTACTTTAAATTGTTGCCCTGCTATCTCTACGATTGCATACATACCAAATTGATTTATTGATTTTTAAGGTTGCAAATATACAATAATATTTTTATCACGCAATCACTAAATTTAAAAAAATATTTCTTCTTACTTTCTCTTTATTTTCAACACATTAGAAACTGGATTCCAATTTATTTTTTTGTTAAAAGAAACACCAACATACAATCAATACTAAAAAAAAGTATTTTTGAAGAAACAATATCACTATTTAAGTATTGCAACTTTATTTTTTATTAATCTTATATGAAAAAAACAATAATGGCAATTAGTACTGCACTTTTACTTGGCGGTGTCGCCTCAGCCCAAAAAATAGCATTCGAAGAATATGATTTAGATAACGGAATGCACGTTATCTTACACCAAGACAATAGTGCTCCTGTAGTGATTACTTCGGTGATGTATCATGTGGGTTCTAAAGATGAAAATCCAAACAAAACAGGCTTTGCTCATTTTTTTGAACACCTATTATTCGAAGGCACAAAAAACATAAAAAGAGGCGAATGGTTCAATATTGTAACCGCTAATGGCGGAGTAAACAACGCTAACACTTCAGACGACCGAACCTATTATTATGAAGTTTTTCCTTCTAATAATTTAGAATTAGCACTTTGGATGGAATCCGAAAGGTTGATGCATCCGGTGATTAACCAAATTGGGGTTGACACCCAAAAAGAAGTAATCAAGGAAGAGAAAAATTCGCGTTATGACAATCAACCTTACGGAAAAATAATTCAGGCGGTTAAAGAAAATTTATTCTTCAATCATCCTTATCGCTGGACAACAATAGGTTCGACAGAACATTTAAATTCAGCAAAACTAGAAGATTTTAAAGCTTTTAACGAAAAATTCTATGTTCCAAACAACGCTGTTTTAGTAGTCGCTGGCGATTTCGAACAAAAACAAGCCAAAGAATGGATTCAAAATTATTTTGGCCCAATCAAAAAAGGAGCTGCAATAAAAAGAGAAACATTTGTTGAAAAACCAATAACCGAAACCATCAAAGCAACTCATATTGATCCTAACATTCAAATCACGATGTTGGTAACGGCTTACAGAACGCCATCCATGAAAACCCGAGATGCTCGTGTTTTAGATTTTATTTCGTCTTATTTAAGCGATGGAAAAAGTTCGAAACTATACAAGAAAATAGTAGACGACAAGAAAAAAGCATTACAAATAGGCGCCGTTGGTTTTAATCAGGAAGATTACGGCATGTATATTTTATATGGTTTACCAATGACTAATTTCACCAACGAAGACTTATTAAAAGAAATTGACGAAGAAATTATTAAAATTCAAACCGATTTGATTTCTGAAAAAGATTATCAAAAACTACTGAATCAATTTGAAAATCAATACGTAAATGAGAATTCAAACGTAGAAGGAATTGCCGAAAATTTAGCAAAATACTACTTACTTTATGGCGACATCAATTTGATTAATAACGACATCAACATCTACCACTCTATTACCCGAGAAGAAATTAGAGATGTTGCTAAAAAATATCTAAATCCAAATCAACGTCTGATACTGGATTACATTCCTACTCCTGAAAAGAACGAAAACTAAGCCATTTCGAATCATGAAAAAAACAAGCATCTTATTCATTCTAATTTTAGTTACCGCAATCATGCAAGCACAAGAACGCAAACAACCCACAGCTGGAAAACCACCTGTTGTTAATATAAAAAAACCACAAAGTTTTACACTACCCAACGGACTTAAGGTAATGATTGTTGAAAATCATAAATTACCTAAAGTGACCTTAAACCTTACCATAGACAATCCGCCTTTTGCCGAAGGAAATAAAAAAGGAATGGACGAATTATGCAGCAACCTCATAGGAAACGGCAGCAGCAAAATCTCAAAAGAAGACTTTAACGAAGAAGTTGATTTTATGGGAGCTTCTATATCATTTAGCTCTAACAGTGCCTATGCCAGCTCGCTTTCTAAATTCTCAAAACGCACAATTGAACTTTTAGCTTATGGAGCCTTAGACCCTGTTTTTACTCAAGAAGAACTGGATAAAGAAAAAGCAAAAGCCATTGAAGGATTGCGTTCACAAGAAAAAAGTGTTTCGGCAATTGCTAGTAGATTAGTCAATGCATTGTCTTATGGAAAAACCCATCCTTCAGGCGAATTCATGACCGAAGAAAGTTTATCCAAAATCACATTAGAAGATGTTATAAAAAACTACAACACTAATTTTGTTCCTCAAAACGCTTATTTAGCAATTGTAGGAGATGTTAAGTACGAGGAAATCAAACCACTTATTGAACAACTTTTTGGATCTTGGAAAAAAACAACTGCTAATAAAATCATTCATCCTGATCCCGAAAACGTAGCTTCAACTCAAATCAACTTTATTGATGTACCGAATGCCGTTCAATCTGAAATTTCATTAGTAAACACCTATAAATTAAAAATGAACGACAAGGATTTCTTTCCTGCCGTAATTGCCAGTTACATATTAGGCGGTGGTTTTAACAGCTATCTCAACATGAATTTAAGAGAAGTTCACGGATGGACGTATGGCGCCAGCACTAATATTGGCGCCGGAAAATATGTAACCAGTATTCGCTCTTCATCGGCAGTAAAAAACAATGTCACCGATAGTGCTGTTGTAGAATTCATCAAAGAAATCAAAAAAATCAGGACCGAAAAAGTAACCACAGAAGAACTTGAAAATGCGAAAGCAGGTTACATTGGTCGTTTTGTAATGAAAGCCGAAAAACCAGAATCGGTGGCGCGATACGCACTAAACATCGAAACGGAGGACTTACCAGCTGATTTTTACGAAAACTATATTAAAACCATCAATGCCGTTACTAAAGAAGATGTACTTGCGACTGCCAACAAATATTTCTTAATTGACAATTCTCGAATAGTCATTGTAGGCAAAGGAAAAGAAGTTATTCCTGGATTAGAAAAACTCAACATTCCTATTTCTTATTTTGACAAATACGGAAATCCTACAGAAAAACCTAAATTCTAAATAGTAGAAAAATGTTAAAAGTTATGGGTTATGAGTTAAGCGTTAGAAGTTCACACAGTTTAACTCACAACTCCTTACTTCCTAGCACTCAAATAAACTCCGATTAATACAATAAAAGCTCCAAAAAACTGAATAGGCGTTAGCATTTCGTTATCCAATAATCCCCAAAAGAAAGCCACAACAGGAATT
This sequence comes from Flavobacterium zubiriense, assembly GCF_041729725.1. Taxonomy (NCBI): domain Bacteria; kingdom Pseudomonadati; phylum Bacteroidota; class Flavobacteriia; order Flavobacteriales; family Flavobacteriaceae; genus Flavobacterium; species Flavobacterium zubiriense. Next base: position 132,269 of record NZ_JBCFQL010000003.1, read on the forward strand.
AAATAAGTTACTGAGGCAGCAAAAACAGGAGAACTAATTTGGATTAACTTAAAGAAAAGGATATTAGCAACTCCTGTACCTAAAACTCCCAGAATCAAAATAAAACAAACTGCATTTTGTGTTTTCTCTAAATAAATTTGTTCTGGAAAACCTGAAAAAATCAAAATCAGGATTGCAGGAATCAAAAGCACAACAAAATTCCCTGTGGTTATACTGACTGGACTTAGGTCGAACAAATGCTTTTTTATCAAATTAACATTGGTAGCATAACAAAAAGAGGCAAGGATTACCAATAAAGCGTAATAGTAATTCTGTTCAGGATTATTAATAGCACCATTATAAACTAAAAGCAAACTCCCCAAAAGCCCTATTAACACACCCAAAAGTTGTTTTCTTTGGAAACCTATCCCAAAAAACAACGCTCCTATTGCCAATGTATTCAATGGCGTTAAAGAATTTAAAATCGAAGTTACCGAACTATCTAATTCCGTTTGAGCAAGAGCAAACAGAAAAGCAGGACAAAAAGTTCCAAAAAAAGCAGTAATTGCAATATATTTCCACTTTAATTTGGAAATAAGTTTTAGACTTTTAAACCCAATTAGCAACAGAAAAAAAGAAGCAAAAATAATTCGTAAGGAACCAACTTGAATAGCAGACAATCCTAACAATCCCTTTTTTATCAAAATAAAAGAACTACCCCAAATCAAGGCAAGAACCAATAAATAAATCCACTTCAACTGTTTTGATTCCAAAGCTTTAATTTTTTGTCAAAATTGTACAATTTCAATGAAACACACTCTTTATTAGCAAAAAACCAATATTATTTCCAAGTTAAAGTTTCCATCAAACGTTGCATATCATTTTTAATATAACTCGCCGCTGGCATAATCGAATCAAAATTAGGTTTTGCATAAAAATAAACTGAACCCGTAATAAAGTGTTTTGTGCTATCGGTTACATAAAATTGTGAGTTAGTCGCCGCATTTCCATCTACCTGATAAAACATTCCGTATACTTTTTTTTCAGTATTCAAATACGGCTGTTCTAAGATATCATCGGCTTTTATAACGTGCTCAAAAGTCAGTTTTTGAGCATCACGCAACAAATTATTCAGATTATTATTGACTGGCTTATAAGTCAAATAAATAGTGGCTTTCATCTTGGGATAAGAAATTGTAAAACCACAATCCTTCTCGCCTTTTATAATTGCTTTAGAATTCATTTCAAAAGTAAAAGGGCATTTGTTTTCAAAATTAGCATATTCAGCCATTGGATAATCCAATCGTAAATAACTGGATGGTTTTGGCAACACTTCATCTTTACAACTTGAAAACATCAACAAACCTAAAACACCAATTACAAAAGCAGTAGTATTATAATTGTATTTTATATTGGTACATTTTAAATTAAACATCAATAGTAACTTTTATCTGTTTGATACGTTTTTTATCCACAACCTCAATAGTAAACACACAATTATCGAAAGTAATTTTATGTCCTTTAGCTGGAAAATTCCCTGAAATCTCCAGAATAAATCCTGCTAAAGTTTCTGCTTCTCCTTTTTGTTCTTCAAATGCTTCTTCGTTTACATCAACAATTCTGTAGAAATCTTTCAGATTTATTTTGCCTTCAAAAAGATAATTTCGATCATCAATTTGAGAAAAATTAATGTCTTCATCATCAAATTCATCGCTAATATCTCCCACAATTTCTTCGATTACATCTTCTAATGAAACCAAACCCGAAGTTCCGCCATACTCATCCACTACAATAGCAAGATGACTTTTCATGGACTGAAAATCCTTTAATAAATTGTCTAACTTTTTGTTTTCAGGCACAAAAAACGGCTCTCTTATTAAGGTTGTCCAGTCAAATTCTAATTTATCAATATGAGGCAGCAAATCTTTCACAAACAAAACGCCTTCAATCTGGTCAATATTATCGCGGTAGACTGGAATTCTGGAATAGCCTTTTTCAACAATTTTAGTATATATTTCGGTAAAAGTTTCGGTAATTTCGAGACCAAAAATGTCTATTCGCGGGCTCATAACCTGTTTCGTATCGGTGTTTCCAAAAGACACAATTCCTTCTAATATTTTTTGTTCATCCGTCGATGTTTCATCGGTTGCTGTAAGTTCCAAAGCTTGCGAGAGTTGATCCACAGAAAAACTAGTCTTTTGTTTCCCTAATTTATTATGCAAATAAATTGTTGTAGCCCGCATAGGAACACTAATTGGCGTTAGAAAATAATCCAAAAGTGAAATGGGATAAGCAACGGTTTTAGCAAATTTGATATTGTTTCTACTGGCATACACTTTTGGCAAAACCTCTCCAAAAAGCAACAACAAGAAAGTAACAAAGATAACTTCAAAAATAAACTTTAATAAAGGAGAGCTAATAGCCGCAAACAAATCGGAACCAATAAAAGAGAATAAAATAACCACTCCGATATTAATAAAATTATTAGCTACAAGAAGGGTTGCTAATAATTTTTTAGGCTTTTGCAACAACTCAGAAATGATTTTTCCTGTCGAAAGATTCTCTTGAAGTGTGTCATCAATATCTTTTTGCGACAACGAAAACAAGGCTACTTCGGCTCCCGAAACTACTGCAGAACAAAATAGCAATACAAATATTCCGACAAAACCAAACAATAGATTAAAATCTAAAGTATAAACGAAATTTAAACTGGGCTCCGGGTCCAAATTAAAAAAAATTAGTTAAACAATTAAAAAGGCAAATCATTGATAGGCAAACCTTTACTTGACGGGTCAAAGTTAGTGTTTTTTGTGGATTCTGAACTCTGAATTTGCTTGTTGTTTTCAGCATCTTTTTTGGTTGACAAAAAAGTAAATTCTGTTACCTGAATCTCAGTTGAATGTTTAATAGAACCATCTTCTGTCTGCCACTGACGTGATTTTATTTTCCCTTCCACATAAATCTTATCTCCTTTGGATAAATATTTTTCACACATTTCTGCGGCTTTATTACGCACTACAATGTTATGCCACTCGGTCGAAGTAATTTTCTCATTGGTAGTCTTATTAATAAACACTTCATTGGTGGCTAATTGAAATCTTCCAACACAATTTCCTGCCTCAAAATAATGCATTTTAACTTCGTCACCTAAATGACCTATTAACATAACCTTATTTAATGTTCCGTTCATAACCGTTTTTACTGTAAAGTATATCTATCAAAGATACATTTTTTTGCTCTTTTATCTATTCCGATTCAATAAAATTATGAATCACAATTGGAAAAGGATATTCCTTTAATTGCTCTTTAGTAATTCCATTTGCCACGTTCCCTTTTAATTTCAGTTTCCAAAATTTAATATGCAAATGTTGATGCGATAGTTTATGTACAATGCTTTTTTCATTACAAGCTCGCATACTTATAATGGGATTAGTAAAAAATGATTCGTTCAAAACGGCATTCGATACAAATTCAAAATCTTCCTCCTGCAAAGTTTCTATTAATGGGAACTCATATAAGTTATGCCAAATTCCTTTAGTTGTTCGTTTTTGAATCAAAGTCTTTTCTTCGGCATCCGAAAGCATTAAATAATTAAAGTATCTGTTTCTAACTTTCAGCTTTTTTAACTTCACTGGTAATTGATCGACTTTCTTTTTTTGTAAAGCCGCACAACTGGCATTAAAAACACAAATTCCACAATTAGGACTTTTAGGGACACATTGTAATGCACCAAATTCCATAATCGCCTGATTAAAAATCGCTGGGTTATCTTTTGGCATTAATTCGAAAGCCAAAGCAGTAAATTCTTTTTTGGCGGAAGCCTGAGCAATATCGGTTTCTATGTCAAAATATCGTGAAAGCACCCGAAAAACATTTCCATCTACCACTGGAACGACTTCGTTATAAGAAAACGAAGCAATTGCAGCTGCAGTATACTCGCCAACTCCTTTTAATTGCAACAAATCTTTATAATTATCTGGGAAAACTCCGTTTAATTCGGTTGCTATATATTGAGCGGTTTTATGCAAATTGCGAGCACGGGAATAATAGCCCAAACCTTGCCACAATTTTAATACTTGTTCTTCATCGGCTTTCGCGAGATCAAAAATGCTTGGAAAAGCAGTTGTAAAAGACAAAAAATAGGGCATTCCTTGCGCTACTCGAGTCTGTTGCAGCATGATTTCGGAGAGCCAAATAGGGTATGGATTTGTGGTATTTCGCCAAGGCAAATCGCGCTTGTTTTCTAAATACCACTTTATAAGCAAGTTATGAAAATTCATCATTAATTATTTGTTCACAAATGTAAAAGTTTATGTAATTAAAATTTAATGAATTAGCTTGAATAATTGTTTTTTAAATTCCTATATTTGCACACTCAAAAAAATTATTACAGAATAATAAATAAGGAAAGAAAATGACGAAAGCAGATATCGTAGCGAAAATTTCAGAAAAGTTAGGTCTTGAAAAAGGGGATGTGCAAGCAACAGTAGAGACTTTTATGGAGGAAGTAAAAACTTCATTAGAAACTGGAGACAATGTTTATTTAAGAGGTTTTGGTAGCTTTATCGTAAAGACTAGAGCAGAGAAAACTGGTAGAAATATCTCTAAAAACACTACAATTAAAATACCTGCACACAACATTCCTGCTTTCAAACCTGCAAAAGTATTTGTAGAGGGAGTAAAAACAAACAACGAAGCAAAATAATATTAATTAATCATAAAATCAACTCGATATGCCAAGCGGTAAAAAAAGAAAGAGACATAAGGTAGCTACGCACAAAAGAAAGAAAAGAGCGAGAGCTAACCGTCACAAAAAGAAAAAGTAGTTTATAACTACTTTTTTCTTTTTAAACGTTCATTGAAATCGAAAATTAGTGTTCAGTCCCCAGTTTTTAGTATTCAGTTTACTGATTACTTACAACTGCAAACTGCCAGCTAGTTTTCCCCGGGTTCATACCTGTTCAAAAATATTGTTTAATCCATCCTTGTAGAAGTTGATGGTTGATAGTTAATTGTTGATGGTTTTTACCAACAACTGACAACTGACAACTGACAACCAATTCTTGGATAAAAATTTGCAAATGAATAAAGAATTAATCATTCGATCTAGTTCTGATTTCGTAGATTTTGCCTTATTAAAAGATGGAAAACTAATTGAATTGCACAAGGAAGAAGAGACAAGCAACTTTCAAGTAGGCGATATTTTTATTGCCAAAATAAGAAAACCAGTTGCTGGATTGAACGCTGCTTTTGTAAATGTAGGCTACGAAAAAGACGCCTTTTTACATTATCACGATTTAGGTCCTAATCTAACTTCCCAACTGAAATTCATAAAACTTGTAAGCGCAGGTAAAATAAAAGATTTCTCCCTAAAAAACTTTCAGTTTGAAAAAGAGATAGACAAAGATGGAACCATTACTGATGTAATAAATGCCAATCAATCTATCTTAGTGCAAGTTGTAAAAGAACCAATATCTACCAAAGGACCAAGAATTAGCGCTGAGCTATCTCTTGCCGGACGTTTTATTGTTTTAGTTCCTTTCTCTGATCGTGTATCTATTTCTCAAAAAATAGAAGACAAAAAAGAAAAAGACAGACTAAAAAAACTTGTACAATCCATCAAACCAAAAGGATTTGGTGTTATTGTTCGCACAGTAGCCGAAGGCAAAAATTCAGCCGAATTAGAAAAAGATTTGCAGAACCTGCTAAGCAGATGGACTGCAATGTGTAAAAAATTACCAACTGCTCATCATCCCTCAAAAGTATTAGGCGAACTCAACAGAGCTTCCTCAATACTGAGAGACGTTTTCAACGATACCTTTACCAGTATCCAAATAGATGATGAAGAGTTGTACAATCAAACCAAGGATTACCTGCAAGAAATTGCACCATCCAAACAATCTATTGTCAAGTTTTATCAATCAAACGACACACCTATTTTCGAGAAATACAATATAGAGAGACAAATCAAAACTTCCTTTGGAAAAACTGTTTCTATGAGTAAAGGCGCTTACCTTATTATCGAACACACCGAAGCCTTACACGTTATTGACGTGAACAGCGGAAATCGTTCAAATAAAGCGACTAACCAAGAAGACACAGCCATGGAAGTCAATATGATTGCCGCAGCCGAAATAGCCAGACAACTGCGTTTGCGCGATATGGGCGGTATCATTGTAATTGATTTTATCGATATGTCTAATCCTGAAAACAGGAAAATTTTGTTCGACTTCTTGAGAGAAGAAATGAGCGATGATAAAGCAAAACACAAAATCTTACCTCCTAGTAAATTTGGATTAGTCCAAATTACCAGACAAAGAGTAAGACCAGAAAGAAATATTAAAACCAGAGAAGAAGATCCAAACAATGAAAATGGCGAAATTGAAGCGCCAATATTAATCATTGATAAAATCAACGGAGATCTGGAAAGAATTTTAAAAACCCACAAAAAAGTTGTGCTTAATGTACATCCGTTTGTGGCTGCTTACCTCAGTAAAGGTTTTCCATCATTACGTTCAAAATGGTTTCTTGAACATAAAAAATGGGTGAAAATTATACCACGTGACGCTTACACGTATTTAGAATATCATTTCTTTGACAAAAAAGGAAATGCTATAAAAGACTAAACAAAAAACCGCTATTCGTGAGATTAGCGGTTTTTTTGTGTGTCATTGCGAAGTACAAAACAATCGCACAATTATACCATTTAGAAATACAAAACCATTTTTTACCTCCTCCCGAATCTCTCCAAGGAGAGAGAGTTTAAAAAATAGCTTATTTTATATTTCCGTTTTAGCTGAAGCTATTTTATGCCATTCGCTTCATTTTTTTTTCTCAAAAAAAACGAAATAAAAGTATCACAACCACTATCAGGGTACAAACAAACAGATATAAAATTTAAAACCGTCTCCCCTTCCATTCGTATTTTCCAAACAACGAATACAAAGCCACACTTACACTAAAAAAAGGATACAATAAGCTACTTAAAACCAAATAGCGTATTTTGTTTTTGGTTAAAAATTGATTAGTCCTATAAATCAAAATACTATCAACAATAAATTTTAAAAAAAACAACAAAAAGAGATATAGCAACGGAATAAATCCCATAACCCACAACCCATAACTCAAAACCGAAATCAAATTTCCTGCAACAACTAGCAATCCCAATAATTTTCCGAAATTGCTTTGATAAGAGCCCGTTTTAGAAGCCCAACGTACTCTTTGGTAAAATAAGGATTTCCAATTATCTAAAGGTTTTGTAGCTACAATAGTATTTTCTGATTTTAAATAATGTACTTTTTCAGTCCCAAAAGTTTGGGATTGCATTGCCTTTTGCAATAAAAAAACATCATCACCGCTGGCAATAGTATTATTTCCTTCAAAACCATTTAATTCTTCAAATAATGATTTGGTGTAAGCTAAATTTGCACCATTACACATAAAAGCCTTTCGGAGTCCAAAACTCCCAATAGTCGCTCCTTGTAAACTTGCCAAATCCAATTGCTGAAAATGATGTAAAAACGAATTGTTGCAATCATAAGTCACCGCTCCAGCAATCAGAGCAACTTGATGCGTTTGAATATAATTATCTAAGCTTAAAAGCCAATTCTCAGGAACTACACAATCAGCATCGGTAGTGATAACCCAATCTGTTTTAACTAAAGGAATAGCGGTTGAAATCGCATCTTTTTTAGGAGAATTCGAAACTCTAATATTGTCGATTATCGAAACTTGGAATTTGGAATTTATGTTTTGGAATTTATCTGTTGATTCATCATCCACTAAAATCACTTCAAACAAACCCGTTGGATAATTCATTCTCGAAGTGCTTTTTAAAAGTACGGGTAAATTCTCCGCTTCATTCCGGAAAGGAACTACAATTGTAAAGGTCGTTTTTGGCTTTAAGCCAATGCTGTCAAAGCTTTTTACCTTTGTAAAACCGTAAATTAAAAGCAAAATAGCGGCAAAATAAATAGACAATATGAAGATTAAAAAAAACATTATGTGATGTTTTTAGTTTTAAAATTCAACACATAGTAGCTTCCAATAATCACTGGTAAAACCACATTCAAAAACCACATCAAAGTAGAAATAAAAACCACAATCCATTCGTTTACGCCTAAAATTCCAAAGAAATAAATAGCAACACTCCCTTTTACAGCAAAGTCTAAAAACTGAAAAGTAGGCAATGAAGACGCTAAAAAATAAACGCTGGCTATGGTTGCAATGAGAATCAAGTATGGTAAATGAACATCAAAAGCCAAAAACAAGAAATAGTATTGATGCGAAAAAACCAAATAACGACAAATACCAAGCAGGATATTGCGCTGATGAATAGGCTTTGGAATTTCGTTAATCTTATGAATCAATTTTTCTATAGAATAACCTTTTATATTTATTTTCTTCGAAAAGAACAAAATTCCAAAAAGCAAAAAAATAATTCCAAATAAAATCAAAACTGTTTTTGGAGTAATCACATGATAAAGTGCATTAAAATACAACAAACCAAATATTCCAAAAACAACCGTTAAAACCATTTGGATTCCGTTGCAAATCAGGTTCAAAAAAACTACTTTTTTAGCTTCTGATTTATTAAAAAACAGCGCTTTTCCAGCATATTCTCCTACTCCGTTTGGTGTAAACAATCCAGCAGTTAAAGCGGCAAGTACTTGTTTAGTCGATTCGGAAACTGAGATCTTACGAATGTATTGCGCTAGATTTTTCCATTTTAAGATTTCGAAATAACGGTTTAAAATACTCAGTAATAAAATAAAACTAATCCCTAAAAACGACTGATTTTTCTGGAACAAAACAATGAATTTTTGCCAATCCAATTGATCGTTATTCGCTAGCTGGTTGTAAATAAAATAAAAGGCACCAGCTACAATCAAAATTTTGATTAGAAGTACGAGGAATTGCTTAGTTTTGTGAGGAATTGAAATCATAACGAAGAACTATTGCGCAAAGAAACGCAAAGACTCACAGAGTTTCGCTAAGAATTCTAATTTTTTACAGTAACAAAAAAACTTCGTGGATTTCTGTACCAACTTCGTGCAGCTTAGCGAAACAAAATAATGACAAAAGAACGCATCATATTAGGTATTGACCCAGGAACAACCATAATGGGTTTTGGTTTGATACGTGTTATCAATAAAAAAATGGAATTTGTTCAGCTTAACGAATTGCAATTGTCTAAATATGATAATCATTACCAAAAATTAAGACTCATTTTTGAGCGTACCATTGAATTAATTGATACTCATCATCCGGACGAAATTGCCATTGAAGCTCCTTTTTTTGGTAAAAATGTTCAATCGATGCTAAAACTAGGTCGCGCACAAGGTGTAGCTATGGCAGCAGGACTTTCTAGAGATATTCCGATTACAGAATACGAACCTAAGAAAATTAAAATGGCAATCACCGGAAACGGAAACGCTAGTAAAGAACAGGTTGCTAAAATGCTGCAACAGCTTTTAGGGCTAAAAGAATTACCAAAAAACCTCGATTCCACAGATGGTTTAGCAGCGGCAGTTTGTCATTTTTTCAACTCAGGAAAAGTGGTAGCTGGAAAAAATTATTCAGGTTGGGATGCTTTTGTGAAACAGAATGAAGAACGAGTTAAAAAATAACTTTTTATGGAATTACAACCAAAAGAATACAAAAAATGGCTTGAAAACATTAAACATAAAATAAAAACAGCCCAATTTAAGGCTGCTTTAAGTGTGAATACTCAGCTTATGGAATTGTATTGGGTATTAGCGAAAGATATTGTAAACAAGCAACAAGATGCCAACTGGGGAGACAGTATTTTTGAGCAATTATCTATAGATTTAAAAATAGCATTTCCTACTATTGGTGGTTTTTCCCGCAGAAATTTATATGCAATCCGTCAATGGTATTTATTTTATAGCACTGTTTCTGAATTTGTGCCACAGGTTGTGGCACAAATTCCGTGGGGACATAATAGATTGATTATTAGCAAAATTAAAAATACTGAAGAGGCTTTATTTTATTGTAATGCTACAAATTACAATGGATGGAATAGAGAACAATTAGAAATCCAAATTAGAAATAATTATTACCAAACAAAAGGGAAAGCAATTACGAATTTCGAAAACACTTTACCCAACTACCAATCTCAATTAGCGTTAGAAACCTTAAAAAACCCTTATAATTTTGATTTTTTAGGTTTAGAAGAAAATGCTTTAGAACGTGAAATTGAAAACGCAATGGTTACTCATATCACAAAATTTCTTATTGAACTAGGTAAAGGTTTTGCATTTGTTGGAAAACAATACGAAATTGTAGTAAGCGAAAACGAATATTTTATTGACCTTCTTTTTTATCATTTACAATTGAGATGTTACATAGTAATTGAGCTAAAAACTGGAAAACTCAAACCAGAATATGCTGGAAAACTCAATTTCTATCTATCGGCTATTGACACACAACTTAAACACTCTCAAGACAATCCAACTATAGGATTGATTTTATGTAAGTATAAAGACAAAGTCGAAGCAGAATATTCATTAAGAGATATACAAAAGCCAATTGGTATTAGCGAATACAAACTCACACAAGCTTTACCTAAAATTTTTGAAACTAAATTACCAACCGTAGCTCAATTAGAAATGGAATTGAATACTATCGAAGATAATTTGAATAAATAAAGTAATCCGTATTTAATTTACAAAGCTACCTCCCCACCATCGAACACTAATTTATGTCCGGAATCTACATCCATATCCCTTTTTGCAAGCAGGCTTGTCATTACTGCGACTTTCATTTTTCGACTTCAATGAAAAAGAAGGACGAAATGGTTTTGGCTTTAGCTAAAGAAATTGCTATGCGTAAAAATGAGTTTGAGCTTCTCGACTCCGCTCGAAGTGACAACCAAATTGAAACCATTTATTTTGGAGGAGGAACGCCTTCAGTATTGCAGATTGCAGATTTAAGATTTTTGATTGAAACAGTTTATGCAAATTATAAAGTTTCAGAAAACCCAGAGATCACGCTCGAAGCCAATCCAGATGATTTAACCACTTTGTCAGTTCGAGCGGAGTCGAGAACTATTCTTGAAGACTATCGTTCTATTGGAATAAATCGTCTTTCGATTGGGATTCAATCTTTTTTTGAAGACGATTTGAAAATGATGAATCGCGCGCACAATTCGGAGGAAGCCAAAAAATGCTTGGAAATTGCCACAAAATATTTCGATAACATTTCGTTGGATTTAATTTATGGAATTCCAGACTCGAGCCAGAATGGCGAACAGGCGAAGCAAATGAGCAACGAAAAATGGAAACAAAATATTGAAACCGCTTTGAGTTTCGGAATTCCACATATTTCGAGTTATGCTTTGACGGTAGAACCTAAAACAGCTTTGAATAAATTAATACAAGCAGGAAAAATTGCAGCACCTAAAGATGAAGTTGCACAAGAGCACTTTGCTATTTTGGTAGAAATGCTTGAAGCCAACGGATTTATTCACTATGAATTGTCTAATTTTGGCAAACCCGATTATTTTTCGAAAAATAATTCGGCTTATTGGCTGGGTAAAAAATACATTGGAATTGGTCCTTCGGCACACAGTTATGATGGCATTTCCAGAAGTTGGAATGTGTCGAATAATGCGCTTTATCTCAAATCCATTGAGAACAACAAACTTCCGAATGAAACCGAAATTCTATCTGTTGCTGATCGCTACAATGAATATATTATGACTGGTTTACGAACCATTTGGGGCGTTTCATTAGACCGAATTCAAACCGAATTTGGACAAGGTTATTTGGATTATTTATCCAAACAAGCACAGAAATTCTTAAATGACGATTTGCTTTTTATTGAAAACAACATCTTAAAACCAACTAAAAAAGGAAAGTTTTTGACTGATGGAATTGCAAGTGATTTGTTTTACTTAAATTTGGAATAATTATTTAACCGCAAGGTTCGCAAAGGTTTACGCAAGGTTCACAAAGTTTTTATTAGTATGACTGAAAATGAATTATCAAAAATTGTATTTGATTGCGCTCTAAAAGTACATAAGGCACTTGGACCTGGATTGTTAGAAAGTGCCTATGAAGAATGTTTATACTATGAACTAAAAAAATCGGGTTTATATGTTGTAAAACAAAAAGCATTGCCTTTGGTTTATGAAGAGGTCAAATTAGATATTGGTTACCGAATTGATATTATTATTGAGGATAAATTGATTTTAGAAATAAAATCGGTAGATGCTTTAAATGATATACATTTTGCTCAATTATTAACGTATCTGAAATTGACTAATTGTAAGTTAGGTTTGCTTATTAATTTCAATGTTATTTTGATAAAAGATGGAATAAAACGAATTGTAAATAATCTTTAATTATGACATTGCAAACCTTGCGTAAACCTTTGCGAACCTTGCGGTAAAAAACTATGAAAGCTAAAATCAACAATTTCGAAGTCGATTTATCAAAACCCATTGATATTTCTATCCCTTTATCAAATACGGAGGACAATCCGATTGCGTGGTATATTGAGAAGCCTGAAATCAATCCCGTTGTTTTTGGCGATTGGACAGGAAGTGTCAAAGAAGGAGCGTCAACTAATTTTAATACTATTTCTTTCAATCCACATGGACATGGCACGCACACAGAATGTTTGGGTCATATTACCAAAGAATTTTATAGCATCAATCAATGTTTGAAGCAGTTTTTCTTTTTAGCTGAATTGGTTTCGATTGAACCAGAAATTCAAGGAGAAGATGCTGTGATTACTTTAAATAACATCTCGACTGCGCTCAATGTGTCATTACAATTAGGTGCTCTAAAAGAAGCCTTAATTATTAGAACACTTCCAAATTTGGCAAACAAAAAACATCAAAATTATTCGAATACGAATCCGCCTTATTTGTCTGAAGCAGCGGCGATTTTCATTCGCGAAAGCGGAATTCAGCATTTATTAATTGATTTACCAAGCGTAGACAAAGAGCATGATGAAGGAAAATTATTGGCTCACAAAGCATTTTGGAATGTAAAAGATGTGACTAATTTGAATGCTGACGCACGATTGAATTGTACGATTACCGAAATGATTTTTGTGGCTGATGCCATTTTAGACGGAAGTTATTTTTTGAATTTACAAATTGCCGCTTTTGAAAACGATGCGAGTCCCAGTAAACCCATACTATTTAAGATTGCAGATTTTTGATTGCAGATTGCAGATTTAAAATTTTAATAATCGACTATCAAATGATTACTATATCAACTGACAAAAACAAACTCGATGTTCCGTTTATTCAAAATTTTTTGAAGAGTATTTATTGGTCAGCACCCAGAACTCTGGAAGAAGTACAGATTTGCATTGAACATTCTTTTTGTTTTGGAATTTATCTTGATGGCAAGCAAATCGGTTTTGCGCGTGTTATTACTGACTATGTAGTTTTTGCGTATGTGATGGATGTTTTTATTGAAGAAAAACACAGAGGAAATGGCTATTCTTCTATTCTGATTAATGCCATGATGAACGAACTACAACTAAAACAGATTAAAATTTGGAGATTAGCCACAACCGATGCGCATTTTTTATATCAAAAATTCGGTTTTAATTCATTGGCACATCCGGAAAAATTAATGGAGAAAATTATTTTATAAAATAGACTTCTTTAGTACTCCAAGTAAAAACCTTAATTAGGATAAATTCGTAAATAGAATTACAGGATTTTTAGAAAATAAACATTTATTAAAGTATTGATAAAATCGATAGAAAACACTACTCAAAAGTACTAGCTTTTTTATCTTTACACAAAATTATAGACAATGAACATTCAGCATATCAACAACAGCATCGAAACCCAAAAAAGCGTTCTATTACAGCATCCGCTTTATAACAAGGTAAAAACTATTGAAGACTTACATACATTTTTGGAAAGTCATGTGTATGCCGTTTGGGATTTTATGTCACTATTAAAAGCTTTACAATCCAGATTAACCTGTACTACCACTCCATGGTTTGCTACCCAAAACCCAGAAACACGATATTTAATTAACGAAATTGTTCTAGCCGAAGAGACTGATTTGACTCTTGATGGACGCCGTCAAAGCCATTTTGAAATGTATCTGGAAGCTATGGAAGCTTGCGGAGCTGATACTAGTAAAATCAATAGTTTTTTATCTGAGGTTCAATCTTTGCAAAACATATTTGTTGCTATTAAAACGAGTGATTTACACCCGAATATTAAAGCTTTTTTAGACTTTACTTTTCGAGTTATTGAAGAAGGAAAACCGCATGAAATTGCCGCAGCATTTACCTTTGGCAGAGAAGATTTAATCCCAAGTATGTTTCATGCAATTTTGAAAAATTTTCAGGAACAATTTCCTGAAACTGATTTGACTAAGCTAATTTATTATTTTGAAAGACACATCGAATTAGACGCTGATGAGCACGGTCCAATGGCGATGCAAATGATTACTGAACTTTGCGGAGAAGAGGCTCAAAAATGGAAAGAAGTAGAGGAAGTATCTATTATTGCTTTAGAAAAAAGAATCGAACTATGGAATGCTATCGAGGAAATTATCACCATGAAAGTGGAAATGGCTTAAAAAGTAATCCAAGATTATAGAAAAAACGTAACTACTATTATAACTCCATTTCATACCCATGAGAACGACATTAAAAATAGTAGTTGCGTTTTTTACTTTTGCAATAACCACAAGTTGTAGCAGCGAAAATCCCAATATAGAATCTATTACTCCTCCACCACCAATTACCGATTCCTCGCTACAACTCCCAACACGATCGGAAACTATAAATTATTTGGCTCTGGGCGACAGTTATACCATTGGTCAAAGTGTATGTGCCACTTGCGGATTCCCTGAACAACTCAAACAGTCTTTAAAAAATATAAATCTTCAAAACAATTTTTCTGTTGAAATAATTGCCCGAACAGGTTGGACAACAACTCATTTAATTAATGCTATTGAGCAACAAAAACCAAATAATAACTATGATTTGGTTACCTTATTAATTGGAGTAAATAATCAATACCAAGGCATTAATTTTAGTGTTTATGAAAAAGAATTTCCCGAATTAGTAACCAAAGCCATTAGCCTTGCTAAAGGCGATAAAGCCAAACTGATTGTAGTTTCTATACCGGATTATGCTTATACTCCTTTTGGACAAAGCTATGGGGATCCAAATTCCATTTCAATCGAAATTGACCGTTACAATGCTTTTGCAAAATCGTATTGTGAAGCTAATTCGATACTTTTCATTAACATCACTGATATTACCCGTCAAGGATTAAATAGACCTAGTTTAGTCGCCAGTGACGGATTGCATCCTTCAGAAACTACATATGCTCTTTTTACCGAAAAATTATTACCTAAAGCGGTTGCTGTTTTAACGGAATAGGCTAAAAAATCAAGCATAAAAAAACCTCAAAATCACCAAGGTAATTTTGAGGTTTTGTATTTTGATAACTTAGTCATATTAACTCTCAGGAGCTAATTCTAATTCTAATCCTTCTAAGTCAACCGTAATTGGAATTTGGCAACCCAAACGGCTATTTGATTTTACATAAAAAGCTTCCGAAAGCATGGCTTCTTCATCGTCTCCCATTTCTGGCAATGCAACATCATTCAACACATAACATTGACAAGAAGCACACATAGCCATTCCGCCGCAAGTTCCTTCTACAGGCAACTCATACGCTTTACAAAGTTCCATGATGTTCATGGCCATATCTGTAGGCGCTTGCAATTCATGAATAACCCCTTCTCTATCTTTAACCTTTATTAATACATCCATTTTTACTATTTGGAATTGATTGATTTAACAATATAACAGTTTTAGCTCATCCATTTAAGACAAACATTAGCTTGTTTTACAAGATATTTACAACAGTTTCTATTTGCGGAGCATACTTTTTAATAGTAGTCTCAACTCCTGCTTTAAGCGTCATTTGGTTGACACTACAATTAGTACACGCTCCTTCCAGACGCACTTTTACATGTTTACCGTCTTCAATAGAAATAAGACTGATGTTACCGCCATCTGACTCTAAGAAAGGTCTGATTTCAGTTAGTGCTTTTTGAACTTCAATTGTTAATTCTTCTGTTGTCATTTTGTGCTATTAAATTATTTTTTTACTGCTGAACAACCAGCCATAGTAGTAATTTTTATTGCCTCTGTTGCAGGCAAACTTTCATTTCTGCTTACCGTTTCCTGAACTACATTACGTGTTATGTTTTCGAAAACAGTTTCTATTACTGAACCCGTTTGTAATGCTGCTGGACGACCGTAATCTCCTGCTTCACGAATAGATTGCACAATTGGAACTTCTCCTAAAAATGGCACAGCCAAATCTTCGGCTAAGTTCTTAGCTCCTTCCTGACCAAAAATATAATATTTATTGTTAGGCAATTCTTCAGGTGTAAAGTAAGCCATATTTTCAATAATTCCTAATACAGGAACATTGATTGCTTCCGACATGAACATGGCAACTCCTTTTTTGGCATCAGCCAAAGCCACAGCCTGAGGTGTACTCACCACTACTGCTCCAGTAACTGGAAGTGATTGCATGATAGAAAGATGAATATCTCCTGTTCCCGGAGGCAAATCGATTAGCATAAAGTCTAATTCTCCCCAATCGGCATCAAAAATCATTTGATTAAGTGCTTTAGAAGCCATTGGTCCTCTCCAGATCACAGCTTGATTTGGCGATGTAAAAAACCCAATCGAAAGCATTTTTACTTCATAACTTTCAATAGGTTTCATTTTTGATTTGCCGTCAACAAGAATCGAAACTGGTTTCTCGTTTTCAACATCAAACATAATTGGCATAGATGGTCCATAAATATCAGCATCAAGAACACCAACACTGAATCCCATTTTAGCTAATGAAACGGCTAAATTAGCTGTAACTGTAGATTTTCCTACTCCTCCTTTTCCAGAAGCTACAGCAATAATGTTTTTAATTCCAGGAATTGCTTTTCCTTTAATTTCTGGCTTTTCCGGAGCTTCCACTTTTATATTAACTTTAATCTTAGCTTCGGCAGCGACTTTTTCGTGAATGGTTTTTCTGATGTCATCCTCAGCACGTTTTTTAATGTGCATGGCTGGCGTATGCAAAACTAAATCTACTACTACCTCATCTCCAAAAGTGATTACATTAGTAACGGCTCCACTTTCTACTATATTTTTTCCTTCTCCCGCTATAGTAATTGTTTCTAAGGCTTTAAGAATTTCTTTTCTATCTAATTTCATTACTAAGTATACTATTTTTCAATTGCTATTTTTCAGTATAAAAAAATTTATATTTTAAACTGATTTCAGTCCCGACGTTTCGAGAGCAAAGATAATAGATTAAGTTCTTAATTTAAAGGTTTTAAATTGTATTTATTAATGGTCGAATTAGTTCTAACTATAAAGGGATTAGATGTGATTTTACGAACTAATTTTCAGAATTAATTTGCTGTGGATCCCAAAAATAGGTATCGAAATCTACAATCTGATTATCGACCACTTTTATGCCTTCACTTTCTAGTAGTTGCTGCATTAAATTAGTTCCGTCAAAATGAAATTTTCCTGTAAGCAAACCTTTTCTATTTACCACCCGATGTGCTGGAACATCTTCCATGGCATGCGAAGCATTCATAGCCCAGCCCACCATTCTCGCCGAACGAGCGGCACCAAGAAACTTGGCGATAGCTCCATAAGAAGTCACTCTACCAAACGGTATTTGCTTTGCGACCTCGTAAACTTTTTCGAAAAAATTAGTCTTATCTGAATCTACTATCATTCTTTAATCATTTTACTGTATTCCTGTAATCTCTTCAAAGCTAATTAAAAAAGGGTTATATGGCGAAAATCCCGTTTTCACTTTCCTAGACATAAAAAAATATCGATAGATAATCTTAAAAAAACGTTGTTTGGAAATAATTTATATTGTTCTCAATACATAGATTCTTGCATTACAACAATAACAATCAAAGAATTAACCTAAATAATATTCTAATATATTAATTAGAGTAATTACCGAAACAATACCCGTAATACAACCAATAATAACATTCATATTTCTAAGAAGATAGTCGGCTTTTTTTTCTATTTTTTGAAAAAAGGCAATATAAAAGTAAAAAACAAGAATCGAACCTAAAACTGCTCCGCTAACAAAAGAAAAAACCGAAGTACTATCAAAAGAAAAAATTGCATAGGAATACAACGAAATACTCACAAAAACGTAGTACGGAATGGGGAAAAAATTCAGTGCAGAGAGCAACATTCCCAGAAAAAAACGTTTCTTTTTACTGTGTTTTTTAATTTTAGGTTGTTTGAGTTTCGGTTGTTTGGCAATCCATAAAAAATATACCGTCAATGTACCAAAAATTCCAAATCCTACTTCTCGCAATAATTGAATAATATCCGGACGCGCATTGATAATTCGAGCAAACAAAACCGCCAGATAGACTTGAATAAAAATAACCAGCACCGCTCCTGTAACAAACCAAAAGGCATTGCGTCTTCCTTCTTTCATGCCTACTTTAGCAGCAGTCATGTTAAGCAAACCTGGAGGAGTAATTCCTATAAAGGCTGAAATAAAACCAGAAAACAAGGATATAATTAAATTCATAAGCCTATTTTATAGGAAAACCTAAAAATTCGTTTTAAAAGCAGTACAATTAATCTTTAATTTTAAAACGAATATAAGTGATTGCTTTGTTAATTTCTAAATATTGTTTTTCGTAAAAAGTTTGAAAAGCAGTCACTTCCTCTGGGCTTCCTTCATTTACATAAACATTATGATTGGCATATAAAACCTCATGACCTTCACCATGAAGCAAACCTAATGTATAACCGTGCATGAATTCGCTATCAGTTTTAAGATTGACAACACCGTCTTTTTTGAGGATTTTTTTATACAATTGTAAAAACTCTGAATTGGTCATTCTGTGTTTGGTACGCTTGTATTTAATTTGAGGATCTGGAAAAGTAATCCAAATTTCATCTACTTCATTTTCGGCAAAAATATGATTAATCAATTCGATTTGAGTACGAATAAAAGCCACATTGTGCAAGCCCGTTTCTACTGCTGTTTTAGCTCCTCGCCAAAAACGAGCTCCTTTGATATCGATTCCAACAAAATTTTTATTAGGATATCTTTCGGCTAAACCAACAGAATATTCGCCTTTTCCACAACCTAATTCCAATACTAAAGGATTGTCATTTTTAAAGAAATCGTTGTTCCATTTCCCTCTTAAAGGAAATAAATTACCTACTACCTCTTCTCTTGTTGGTTGAAAAACGTTATTGAATGTTTCGTTCTCCTTGAATCGCTTTAATTTATTTTTACTTCCCACTGTTTTTTAAATATTTGCGCAAAATTAAGCAAATATATAAGACCGATGGTACCCTTTTACAAAATAAAAGTGCTTGTTTTTTTTTAATAACTTAAAAATCTAAAACAACTATTCGGCACATTCGATAGGAAACAGCGTTTCATCATGTTGTGATAAGTCCAATCCGATAACTTCATTTTCTTCTGAAACACGCATCGGAATAATTCTATTAGTAATTTTAAACAGAAAATAAGCTCCAAAAAAGGTATAGATAGAAACCAATAACAAGGCCGTCATGTGATGTCCAAAAACACCCCAACCTCCGTGCAACAAACTAGCATCTTCTCCATGAGCAAAAATAGCCGTCAAAATCATTCCCATAATTCCGCCTACACCATGACAAGCAAAAACGTCTAATGTATCGTCAATTCCTTTTAAATATTTAGAATATACTACCAAATTAGAAACTAAGGCGGCGACAAAACCAAAAAACATACTTTCAGGAACCGTAACAAAACCTGCAGCTGGTGTAATAGATACTAATCCTACCACAGCACCAATACAAGCACCAAGAGCAGAAACTTTTCTACCATTTATTCTATCAAAAAAGATCCAGGTTAACATAGCTGCTGCCGAAGCAGTAGTAGTTGTTCCAAAAGCCATAGCTGCAACACCATTCGCTTCCATAGAAGAACCCGCATTAAAACCAATCCATCCAAACCAAAGCATTCCAGTTCCTAATAAAACAAACGGTATATTGGTAGGTACATGATTGTTGTTTTTTCTTTTCCCTAAAACAAGAACCCCTGCTAATGCTGCAAATCCAGCACTCATGTGTACTACTGTTCCTCCAGCAAAATCCTTAACACCAAAGAATGAACCCAAAATTCCTGTTGGATACCAAACCGCATGACACAAAGGAGAATAAATAAAGATGCTAAACAAACAGATAAAAAGTAAATACGAGATAAAACGAACACGCTCAGCAAATGAACCGGTAATAATTGCCGGAGCAATCACTGCAAATTTCATTTGGAACAAAGCAAAAAGCATAAACGGAACTGTCTTTGCAATATCTTTATGAGGCAAAACACCCACATAATCCATAAAAGTAAAAGTAGCTGGACTACCCACAAAACTATAAAAACCATCTCCAATTTGAACTCCTAATGGTTCTCCAAAAGCCAGACTAAATCCAACCACAACCCATATTAAAGTAACCACTCCCATACAGATAAAGCTTTGCAACATAGTCGAAATTACGTTTTTCTTCCCCACCATTCCTCCGTAAAAGAAAGCCAAACCAGGAGTCATAATCAAAACCAAACAACAGGAAGTAAGCATCCAAGCAACATCAGCAGGAACAATTTGGTCAATGGTTCCAAATTGAGAATGTACATTTTTAGGTTCCAAAGGTACTTCCCAAAAAAGTCCTGAAATACAAACAATACTAATAACAATAAAAGAAATGATCCAGCGTTTCTCTATTTTCATATTTTCTTACTTTAACCCATTAAATTGTGGGGGCAAATTTAAAAATAATTTACGTTTGAGCCTAAATAGTATGTAAAATAAGAAACTCCATAACAAACTACCCCGTTTCAACTCTCCAAATAAAATTTTATTGCAAAAAATTATCAATTTTGACGATTTTAACTCTTTTCTATGAGAAAAATATTTTTTGGGAATTTAGAAAACTTAACAAAAAAGAGCTTAATACCCAAAATATGAAAAAAAAGTTGTAAATTTTCATAGCATAAAAATTGGCTTATTGCTTTTTATTTCAACCCACAAACCCAAAAGAGTTACTGTATGAAAAAAATATTTTTTGTCTTTTCCCTTATCGCTTTGTTTACGTTGTCATGCAAAAATAAATCGGCTAAAGATCAAGTTATTAAACCCACAGCTGTAGTTGAAGCCTATCAAAGTACATTTGACAGTACGGCTGTAGATTCTTTTTTTAAAACGCATCCTTTATTACAAAAATACGAGTCAGATGTAAAACAATTGTATCGAAAACACCAATACCACTATGTATGGTTTGACAAAAAGGGGATTAACGAATTTGCCAATCTTTTATACGATAAAACCAATAATTTAGAAGACGAAGGCGTTGCAATCAATGTTCCATATAAAGACAAATTAGACAAAATCCATACTAATTTAAGTGGGAATCAAAAACCAAATACCGAAATAGAACTCTTGCATTCTTCTTTGTACTTTTTCTACGCTATGAATGTGTATCATGGTTTAGACACCGAAAAATCAAATGAAATAGAATGGTATATTCCCCGAAAAAAGCAATCGTATATTAGTTATCTGGATTCTCTTTTGGCCAATCCTTCGTTAATAAACAAAGACGAAAAAAACCTTATTAGCCAATATTTTTTACTCAAAAAAGCACTCCAAAAATACCGCCAAATCCAGAAGAAAGTCAAATGGAATACTATCACCATAGACTCTTCCTTTAACTCTTATAAAATTGGCGATAGCGCAACAGCCATTGCGCAAATAAGAGAACGCTTGTTTCTTACGGATGATATCAAATCCGATTCTAAAAGTGCTGTTTATGACAAAGAGTTATCCAAAGGAATTTTGAAT
This sequence comes from Flavobacterium zubiriense, assembly GCF_041729725.1. Classification (NCBI taxonomy): domain Bacteria; kingdom Pseudomonadati; phylum Bacteroidota; class Flavobacteriia; order Flavobacteriales; family Flavobacteriaceae; genus Flavobacterium; species Flavobacterium zubiriense. Next base: position 154,171 of record NZ_JBCFQL010000003.1, read on the forward strand.
TACAAACTAAGACGAGGCTATCTTTCTAACAGTACTATTTCAAAAGAACTGATTCAGGATTTGAACGTTCCCATCAGCGAACGCATCAAAACAATCATGATTAATATGGAACGCTGCCGATGGGTTTCGAGCGACGTTCCAAAATCAAAAGAATTAATTGCCATCAACATTCCTTCTTTTCAATTGTCGTATTTTAAAAATCAAGAAGTGGTATTCCGCTCTAAAGTTGTAGTGGGTAAAATTCTAAATAAAACCGTAATTTTTAGTGCTCCAATGAAATACATTGTTTTTAGTCCGTATTGGAATGTACCTACAAGTATTAAGAAAAACGAAATTCTTCCAGCCATAGCTAAAAACCCTAATTATTTAGCCCAACACAACATGGAGTGGAACGGCAATAACATCCGACAAAAACCTGGACCTAAAAACTCCCTTGGATTAATCAAGTTTTTATTCCCCAATTCAAATCATATTTACCTGCACGACACCCCTTCTAAAAGTCTTTTTGAAAGAGAAACCAGAGCCTTTAGTCATGGTTGCATTCGTGTGGCAAAGCCAAAGGAATTAGCCATCGAAATCCTAAAAGATGATCCCAAATGGACTCCCGAAAAAATTGAAGCAGCCATGAATAGCGGTAAAGAAACTTGGCATACGCTAAAAAACAAAATTCCAGTGTATATTGGTTATTTCACCGCCTGGGTAGATAATGACGGAACCATTCATTTTTACAATGATATCTACAAAAGAGACGAATTATTGGCTAATTTATTATTCAAGCAATAATTTAAAATTTCAGCATAAAAAAAAGACAGCTACTTTTATAGTAACTGTCTTTTGTATTTTATCCCTAAACGGAATAGTATTTAGTATGTTTTTTGTTTTTCAAATGTAGTTTCCAGTGTTTTCTTGATTTTTGCAAGCGCCCCTCTAAATGCTTTTTCCACGGTATCAGCGTATTCTGTAACTACAATAGGTTGTAATTTTGCAGGACGTACTTCAATTAAACAACGCTTGTCGTCAGTTCCAAATTTAGTACTGTTTTCGTCCCCAACATGCACTTCAATACGGGTAATTTTTTCTTCAAAACGCGCCAAAGCGGTTTCTAATTCGCTAGTAAAATAAGCTTCTGCTCTCTCGTGACCTTCTACGTTTTTGTCTGTATTAAATTGAATTTTCATAGTATGCTTTATTTATAATTATTTCCCTAAATTAACCAACCATAATGTAAAAAGCGAATGAATTAGTAAAATATTATGATTATTGTTTACGTAAAAAATCCCAAGTAAAATTGAAAGACAATATCAATACAATTCTTAAATTCTGTATTTTAGCGCTATGCAATTTCAAGAAGGATTTCACACCTATTATGTTTACATCATTACCAATAAAGCGAAAACCGTTTTATACACTGGAGTGACCAATAATTTAAAAATTCGATTGCAACAGCATCAAGACAACATTGAATATAACAATCCAACTTTTGCGTCTCGCTATCAAGTGTATTATTTACTATACTACGAAAAATTCACTTGGATTCAGGAAGCCATCACCCGAGAAAAAGAAATCAAAGGTTGGCGAAGAGAAAAGAAATTGGATTTAATTAAAACCATTAATCCCGATTTGAATTTTTTGAATGATTTGTTCCAATAGAAAACAACAGAAATTTATTCAAAGAAACTCCCCAGTCTTGTCATCCCGAGGAACGGGGGATCTCCGTTAGTATTTCCAAAAAGTAACGACACACAGAGTGTGACTCAACTTGTGGAGATCCTTCCTTCGTCAGGATGACAAGTTTGCGGAAGTAGATCGAGAATTAAAACTTCACAAAAATCCTTTTTACACAAACCATGAAAACCCAGTTTATCCTTCCAACGAAGGAAGACTTGAACGTCTCGAACTGAGAATACCAACTTCATCCTATTTTTACACAAAGTAACCCCAATATTGTCATCCTAACGAAGGAAGGATCTCCGTTAGTGGTTTCAACAAAGTTTTAAACACCCAGCAAGTGACGCTACTTGTGGAGATCCTTCCTTCGTCAGGATGACAAGTTTGCGGAAGTAGATTGAGAATACAAAACCTTAAAAAAATCCTTTTTACACAAACCATGAAAACCCAGTTTATCCTTCCAACGAAGGAAGACTCAAGCGTCTCGAACAGAGAATACAAACTTCATCCTATCTTCACACAAAGTAATCCCAGTATTGTCATCACGAGGAAGGAGGACTCGAGCGATAGCGAACAGGCGAAGCAATCTCCGTTAGTGTTTCTACAAAGTTTTAAACATACAGTACATGACTCAACTTGTGGAGATCCTTCCTTCGTCAGGATGACAAGTTTGCGGAAGTAGATCGAGAATTAAAACTTCACAAAACTCCTTTTTACACAAACCATTAAAACCCAGTTTATCCTTCCAACGAAGGAAGACTTGAACGTCTCGAACTGAGAATACAAACTTCATCCTATTTTTACACAAAGTAACCCCAATATTGTCATCCTAACGAAGGAAAGATCTCCGTTAGTGGTTTCAACAAAGTTTTAAACACCCAGCAAGTGACGCTACTTGTGGAGATCCTTCCTTCGTCAGGATGACAAGTTTGCGGAAGTAGATTGAGAATACAAAACCTTAAAAAAACTCCTTTTTTACACAAACCATGAAAACCCAGTTTATCCTTCCAACGAAGGAAGACTTGAACGTCTCGAACTGAGAATACAAACTTCATCCTATCTTCACACAAAGTAATCCCAGTATTGTCATCCCGAGGAAGGAGGACTCGAGCGATAGCGAACAGGCGAAGCAATCTCCGTTAGTGTTTCTACAAAGTTTTAAACATACAGTACGTGACTCAACTTGTGGAGATCCTTCCTTCGTCAGGATGACAAGTTTGCGGAAGTAGATCGAGAATTAAAACTTCACAAAAATCCTTTTTACACAAACCATGAAAACCTAGTTTATCCTTCCAACGAAGGAAGACTTGAGCGTCTCGAACTGAGAATACCAACTTCATCCTATTTTTACACAAAGTAACCCCAATATTGTCATCCTGACGTAGGAAGGAACTTCGTTAGTATTTCTACAAAGTAACAACTTACAATACGTGATACAGCTTGTGGAGATCCTTCCTTCGTCAGGATGACAAGTTTGCGGAAGTAGATCGAGAATTAAAACTTCACAAAAATCCTTTTTACACAAACCATGAAAACCCAGTTTATCCTTCCAACGAAGGAAGACTTGAACGTCTCGAACTGAGAATACAAACTTCATCCTATCTTCACACAAAATAACCCCAGTATTGTCATCCTGACGAAGGAAGGAACTACATTAATAATTCTACAACGTTTTAAACATACAGTACGTGACTCAACTTGTGGAGATCCTTCCTTCGTCAGGATGACAAGTTTGCGGAGGTAGATTGTGATGAAATAAAGAAACCGTCACTTGAGGCTTTAGCCGAACTGGCTGAAAGCAATCTCTCGATTGACGGTTTGAAAAGTTATTATAAAAAAAGATACGTTATAAATAGCCCCGATTGTAGTGGCATCCTCTAGTGTTAGTCCCGAAACTTCGGGAGACACTAGAGATATAACGGAAAGCGGGACAGAACGTTCGTAAAAACGGCATTGTTCTGCTCCTGAAAATTATTTGGGTAATTGGGTAATTCCCATGTTGAACAACGTAAAAGCCTGAATATCGACATTTTCCTGTATGGTTGCTGCAACTGATTTTCCGGCTCCGTGACCCGCTTTGACATCGATTCTAATTAATACAGGATTGTTTCCGGATTGTTTGAATTGCAATTCGGCTGCAAATTTAAAACTGTGTGCTGGCACTACTCTATCGTCATGATCGCCCGTGGCAACCATTGTTGCGGGATATTGCAACCCGTTTTTAATAGTATGCAATGGCGAATAACCTTTCAGGTATTCAAACATTGCTGCGCTATCCTGAGCGGTTCCATAGTCGTAAGCCCAACCCGCTCCTGCGGTAAAAGTATGGTAACGCAACATATCCAAAACGCCAACAGCGGGCAAAGCCACCTTAGCCAAATCAGGGCGCTGCGTCATTACAGCTCCTACCAGTAAACCACCATTTGAACCTCCGCGGATGGCCAGGAAATGAGACGACGTATACTTTTCGGCAATCAGATATTCGGCTGCGGCAATGAAATCGTCAAAAACGTTTTGTTTTTGCAACTTGGTTCCTGCATCGTGCCATTCTTTTCCGTATTCGCCACCGCCACGAATGTTAGGCACGGCAAATACACCACCATTTTCCATCCAAACCGCATTAGAAATACTAAAACCAGGCGTCAAAGAAATATTGAATCCGCCGTAACCGTATAAAATGGTTGGATTTTTTCCGTCTAGTTTTAATCCTTTTTTATGAGTAATGAGCATCGGAATTCGGGTTCCGTCTTTCGAAGTGTAAAATACTTGTTTGGATTCGTAGTCTTCTGTTTTAAATTCGGCTTTCGATTTTTGATATACTGTTGATTTTCCAGAATGCGGCTCTACTGCAAAAATTGTTCCCGCTGTAATGTAATTGGTAAAGGTAAAATACGCCTGTTTATCTTTTTTCTTGCCGCTAAATCCGCTAGCTGTTCCTAATCCCGGAAGCTGAATTTCGCGCAAAAATTTTCCTGAATAATCGTATTGCTTGATCACCGAAACCGCATCTTTCATGTAATGCGCAAAAATATAACCGCTGCAAGTGGCTGGTTCTAACACCTGAGTGGTTTCGGCAATTAAATCTTTCCAGTTTTCTGGTTTTGGATTAGAGATATCTACGGTTACAATTCGTTTGTTGGGCGCATTTCTGTCGGTTACAATCAACAACTTCGTTCCTTCATTATCAATGACGGTATTGTCGCTATTAAAATCGGAAACAATAGTCACAATAGGATTTTCGGGCGTTGACAAATCCTGAATATACAACTCATTTCCATAGGTAGAAGTTGCCGCAGTAATCACCAAATAGCGATCATCCTCGGTCACACTTCCGCCAACATAGCGACGTTTTTGGTCTTCGCCAAAGATGATTTTATCTTCTTTTTGCTTTGTTCCAAGTTTATGAAAATACAATTTATGCTGGTCGGTTTTAGCCGATAATTCGCTGCCTTTTGGTTTTTCGTAACTCGAATAATAAAAGCCTTCATTGCCTTTCCAGGACAATCCGCTGAATTTTACATCAACCAAAGTATCTTCGAGTACTTGCATCGTCAAAGCATCCATAATGATGACTTTTCGCCAATCGCTACCGCCTTCGGAAATAGAATAAGCTAATTTCGAACCCGATTTAGAAAAAGCCAATTCGCCCAAAGAAGTGGTTCCGTCCTTAGAAAAAGTATTCGGGTCCAGAAAAACAGTTTCTTTGCCTGCGGCATCTTTTCGATACAAAACCGATTGATTTTGGAGTCCATTGTTTTTGAAATAATAGGTAAAATTCCCTTCGATGAATGGCGCTCCTATTTTCTCGTAATTCCACAATTTCTCCAGTCTTTCTTTGAGTTGATTTCGAAAAGGAATCTGATCCAGATAGGCATTGGTTACTTTATTTTGAGCCGTTACCCAAGCAGCTGTTTCAGCCGAACGATCGTCTTCCAACCAACGGTACGGATCATTTACTTTGGTTCCAAAATACTCATCCACCGTGGCATCTTTTCTGGTTTCTGGATATTGAATGGGTTTTGAATTTTGAGCAAATGATGTCATTATGGAACTGATAATTGTAGTTGTAATAATTATTTTTCGCATAGTATTTTAACTATTGATTTTTACAAAAATAAGGATAAAAATTACCGCTGATACAAGTAAATTAAAAATAAAAGACCATTAAGAAAGTTAAGGGAATTAAGCGCTACACTTAATGATTCTTAACATCATAATGGTTTAAGCTGACTTATTTTTAACCACAAAGCTCACAATGGAAGCGCGAAGTACACAAAGCTTTGTGCTCTTTGTGGTTAAAAAGTAGTTTTATAAATTAAAATTCAATCCAAGAACAATATTTCGTCCAATATTAGGAATTCCATCGGTTTTTAATCTGGAAAGGTGGGCAATGTATTTTTTATCGAATACATTATTGCCATTCAAATTGACATTAAATGTGGTTTTACCCCATTTTACTTTTCCTCCAAAACCTAAATTCACCAAAGTATAACCATTTGAACTGGTTTCAAAACCACTCACATTATTCTGATTGAAAGTAGTATTAACATTCAAACTGGCAAATCCTTCTTCGAACCAGTTTTTAATTTTGAATTCGGTTCTAATGGTATTGTTCCAATTATTGGCCGGAATTAATGGCAAATAATCACCGTTTTGCTTTTTCCCTGTAACGGTTTCAAAACTGGTTTCGTAATGCAACCAATCCAACGGATGCGGGTGAAAATGCAATCCTACTTCGCCTCCATACAATTTGGCATTGTTCTGAATGTATTCGAAAACATCATTATCATCTAGCTGTTCTCCTGTTGGTGAAGTATAAATATAATTGTTGATGTGATTGTAAAATCCGTTTACGAAAAACTCAAAATGCGTATTTCCGTATTCTAAATTAATATCAGTTTGCACATTTTGTTCCATTTTCAAATTAGCATTTCCTATCTCGTAACGGTTGGTTCCATGGTGCACTCCATTAGAAGTCAACTCAGCCAAATTAGGTGCTCTAAAACCCGAAGCTACATTCATGCGTAGCACCAAGGTTTCTGAAAGATTTGTTTTGTATCCTAATGAGGCATTAATGCTATTGAAAGATCGGCTCAACGCATCAATATCGGCTCCATGATGTTCGTGTTCATCATGCTCTTCCTCAGTTTCGTCATGGTGTTCCTCCTCTTCGGCTTCACGTGCCAAAGAATTCAGATTACGATTATCAAAACGCAATCCTGCTTGCAAAACACTTGTTCCCCATTCGTAATTAGCCGTTCCAAAAACACCAAAATCATTTGTAGTAGCATCCGGAATCAAAAATTCTTCACCCCAATTTTTATTGGTTTGGTGCATTCCCTGAACTCCTAAAACTGCCTCAAACTGCCCCATTTTAGGCAAATGGTATTTAGTATTATAATTGTATGTATTCAATAGAATATCCAAAGAAGCCTCATTGCCATCTTCAAATTCCATGCGATTATTAGAAATATATCCTAAATCAACATCTAATTTTGAATGACCAAAATAAATCACACTATTCAAACTCAACAAATGATTATCAACTTCCTGACGAGGAGATTCCGGATCTTTACTGTAAGTTTGCTCAGCAATACCTTCTTCGGGAATACCTAAATCCAGTTTATTAAAATTATATCGAACAACCGAAGAAAATTTACTATTGTTATATCCAATTCCGGTTTTAAAATCGGTTTCATTGTAACGGCTATTGGTTACTCGATCTCCTTGTCCAATTTTATAATCCGAATGCGTATTGTAAGTTCCTCTGGCTAAAAACTTCCAATTATCCGTTGATGTTTTCACTCCCATAGAAGCATTACTTCCCAGCGTATTACTGAAATATTTTTGATTAAAATTAGCCTTAAAAGTATGAGCGTCGGCAAATTTTTCAGGATTAAAATACAAAACTCCTCCCATTGCATCCGAGCCATACAATAAGGAAGCGGGTCCTTTGATAACCTCAACACTTTCAACTCCTGCATCATTTAATCCCAAACCATGTTCTGCTCCAAACTGCTGGTTTTCGATACGAACACCCTGTGAATATACTAAAACTCGGTTTCCACTCAAACCACGAATCACAGGTTTACCTATTGAAGTTCCTGTAGAAATCTGAGAAACTCCGGGAATAGTTGCCAGTCCTTCTATTAAAGTCGAAGTCCCTTTTTGTTGTAAACTTTCAATGCTTTCATGTTCCACTTTCATCACGTTTTGTGATTGCATTTTGTTAAAAGGAGTAGAAACAATCACCTCGTCTATCTCAAGGACAGCTGTTTCCATACTGATATTTACAACGGTGTTTTTAATCAGTTTTTCTATCCATTGATTTATGGTCTTATAACCCACATACGAAAAAGCAATTCTAAAACTTCCGTTGGGTAAATTTTTAAAAGCAAATTTCCCATCAGCATCGGTAGTTGTTCCTTTATGCAATTCGGGAATATAAACCGAAGCACCAATTATAGGTTGATTGGAAACATCAGTTACTGTTCCTGAAACTGCATTTTGAGCCTGTAGCATAGCCGAAAACCCCAAGAATAGGGCAATTATATATTTTTTCATTGAAGAGGATTGTTGTATTTTATAAATAAAGACAAAAGATAAATTCCCGCAGGTTATTAGCCAACAGGCAGTTAAAACGGATTTAACAGATTAGCACTGATATCCAAAAAAGATTTTACACAGATAAAAATCTGTATTTATCCGTTGCATCAGTACAATCGTGGGCTATACTTTTATTTAGTCGAAGCCTGTTTAATTAAAATTGTGTTTTACACAAAAGAAGGAGGACCTCGGTGCGTATACAAACTCCCCGAGAAAGAAACAATCTCTTTTTGATCTTTATTAAAAAAAGGAATTACCCTAAAATCAGAAAAGAAATGGTAAGTTATAAATTTTGGATAAAGACTGCTACCAAATTCAAATTGGCAAATCACACAATGTTCAACAATTTTGTGCTCATGGTTAATCTCTACTTTATTCTGCTTATGGTCGTGAACACAGAATTTATGCGAAAGCTGTTTTTCTAAATGCTCATAACCATGAAAAGACTGGAACAGTATCGAGAACAATACCGCCGCTGCCAAAGTAAAACTAAAAAGGAGCTGTTTTCTTTTCATTGGTTGCAAAGTTAAGCGGTGGAATTAAGAAATCCTAATAAGGCAGATTGACTTAAAAAATACTTTAATTTTATTCAAATAATTTGTAGGAATATTTTAATATATTTGAAATAAATTAAAGTCTGATTTTATATGACTTATATACAAGTTAGTAACAAGTGTTAAAACAATGACTTCAAGATATATTTATTTTATTAGTAAAAGCTCAACTGTTATCTACAAACTGTGTATCGGGAAAGGTACAGCTAAAGAAAGGTTAAGAGAATGTGAGCTTGAAATTGTAAGCATGTTGTTAGCTCCAGTTCCTGAAAATCTTTTACCATTGAAAAAAAGAATTGAAAAGAATTTATTTTATTCGGGATTTAGAAGTTCTACTGAAAAAAATATGGCTTCATTGGCTAAATCTTTATATGGTAAACGAAACTCAACAGCTTCAAAATTTATTAAAGATATATATGATTTACATGCTCAAGTAGAATCATTTATTAATTATCCCGAACAATAACTCCTCAATTGAGAAGCTTTCCTGATTACTATGATTTATACAAACGTTAGCGCAGAATTGTATTCTGTGCCCACAACAGAGAGTAAAAAAACTCAATATTTAGCTGAGCTACTGGATGAGATTCCTTCCTTCGTCGGAATGACAAAACTGTGGAAATCTAACTTCCACTGCCTCACGAATCCTTTCGCGTGGCCTTAAAACTCAATTGCCCCGAATTCGGGGTAATTGTCACCGCTGCCAAATTCTAGAAATAAAAAAAGCTTCTCGAAAAAATCGAGAAGCTTCCTTTTTACAAATTTATTGGAATTAAACCAATTGATTAGCCACCAAATATTCAGCAATTTGAATAGTGTTTGTAGCAGCTCCTTTTCTTAAGTTATCCGCAACAACCCACATGTTTAAAGTATTTGGTTGAGATTCGTCTCTTCTTAAACGACCAACAAATACTTCATTTTTACCTTGAGCAAAAAGAGGCATTGGATATTCAAACTCTTTCAAGTTATCCTGAACAATTACTCCGTCAGTGCTTTCAAGGATGCTTCTTACTTCATTGATATCAAAATCATTTGAGAATTCTACATTGATTGCCTCAGAGTGTCCACCTACGATAGGCACACGAACAGCAGTTGCTGTAACAGCAATAGTATTATCACTTAAGATTTTTTTAGTTTCGCGAACTAATTTCATTTCTTCTTTAGTGTATCCGTTATCTTCAAAAACATCACATTGAGGAATGGCGTTGCGGTGAATTTGGTATTTGTAAGCCATCTCACCATCAATTCCTGTATATTCGTTTTCTAATTGTTTTACCGCTTTTACACCAGTTCCAGTGATCGATTGGTAAGTAGAAACGATAACTCTTTTTACATTGTATTTTTTGTGCAAAGGCGCTAAAGCCAAAACCATTTGGATAGTAGAACAGTTAGGATTAGCAATAATTTTGTCTTCTTTTGTCAATTCGCTAGCATTGATTTCAGGAACTACTAATTTTTTAGTAGGATCCATTCTCCAAGCCGAAGAGTTATCAATTACAGTGGTTCCAGCTGCAGCAAATTTTGGTGCCCATTCTAATGAAGTATCTCCACCTGCTGAAAACAACGCAATTTCTGGTTTCATATCTACGGCTGTAGCTAATCCTACCACTTTGTACGTTTTACCTTGAAATTCCATTTCTTTTCCTACTGATCTTTCAGATGCTACAAGAATTAATTCGTCATTAGCAGTAACAAAGTTTCTTTCTGCCAATACCTGTAACATTACTTCTCCTACCATTCCGGTTGCACCTACAACTGCTATTTTCATAGTATATATTTTTTATTAAATTCAAATTTTGAACTGCAAAAGTAATTAATAATCAAACGTAAACAAGCACGTTCACAAAAAGTAACAAAAAGTTATAAATATAACAAAAAGAAAAACCATGCGCCGAGACGCATGGTTTAGTCCTGAAATAAATTCAGGATAAATTGAACATATAGTGAGCGGTATTACTTTTTTAACAAGTCTCTAATTTGGGTAAGCAATTCTTCCTGAGTAGGTCCAGCTGGAGCAGCAGGAGCAGCAACAACCTCTTCTTTTTTTCTAGCTTTCTCAGCAGCTCGTAAAACCACAAAGATGAAAAACGAAATAATTACGAAATTAATGATGGCTTGTACTAAATTACCATAAGTAATCACCGCAGCCCCAGCAGCTTTTGCTGCAGTCAAATCTGGATAACTATTACCATCCAGTGTAATAAATTTTTGTGTAAAATCAATTCCGCCAGTTAATAGCCCAACAATTGGCATAATAACATCATCAACAGCAGAACCAACAATTTTACCAAAAGCGCCACCTATAACAACGGCAGTTGCTAAACTTAACACGTCTCCTTTCATTAGAGAGGCTTTGAAATCGCTAAAAAATCCCATACTTATTTATTTTATTTGGTTAATTATAGCATTAAAAATAAATAAAAATATAATACTTCTTCTAAAATTAGAAAATTATCGATAAAAGACACGTTTTACCCGCTGAGAAATACTTGTTAGCACCTCATACGGAATTGTATTTAATTTTTTTGCCATATAAGATACGGTTGGGCTTTCGCCAAATACAATCACATCATCACCTTCCAAACAATCAATTTCACTTACATCAACCATCAACATATCCATGCAAACGCTTCCTAAAATACTTGCTTTTTGCTCATTAATCAATACAAAACCAACTCCATTTCCCCAGGCTCTCGCAATTCCGTCGGCATAACCAATAGGAATTGTAGCTACTTTTGTGGATTTTTCAGCCATAAATCTTCGACCATAACCCACGCTGTCTCCAGCTGGAATAGTTCTGATTTGTGAAATAATGGATTTTAATGTGCCTACATTTTCCAAATATTTTTGCTCGTTTTCATCATTAGAAACACCGTAAAGTCCAATTCCTAATCGAACCATATCAAATTGTGTGTCTGGAAAATTACTAATTCCCGAAGTATTTAAAATATGACGAATCGGATTGATTTCTAATTCGTTTATGATTTTAGAAGATAATCTGTCGAACAACTGAATTTGAGAAAGTGCAAAATCATAATGTTTTGGATCATCGCTAGTAGCCATGTGTGATAAAATACTCTGAATTTTTACGGTCGAATTTCCTTTTAAAGTTGCAATTAATTCGTCCACTGTATTTTCTTCAAAACCCAAACGGTGCATTCCCGTATCGAGTTTAATATGAATAGGAAAATGACTTAGATTTTTTTGTTTTGCAATTTTAAGGAAAGCATGCAATCCTTTTATACTGTAAATCTCTGGCTCTAAACCATATTGAATAATCGCCGAAAAACTAGTGTTTTCTGGATTCAAAACCATAATAGGCAATTTGATTCCGCCATTTTTTAACGAAATTCCCTCATCGGCGAAAGCCACACCTAAATAATCAACTTTGTGATGTTCTAGTAATTTGGCTATTTCGAGTCCGCCATTTCCATAACCAAAAGCCTTCACCATCACCATGATTTTTACCTTGGGTTTCAACTTCGATTTAAAGAAATTCAGATTGTAACTTATCGCATTCAGATTAATTTCCAGAACCGTTTCGTGTGTTTTCTCTTCGAGTAAAGCAACGATTTCCTCAAACTGAAATGAACGCGCTCCTTTGATCAGAATACTTTCATTGGAGAAATCCAACTTTTCAAAATTCGAAATAAAATCGGCTGTCGTTTTAAAGGTAATACAATTCGAAAACTGATCTTTAAACTCCGAAATGGTTTCTCCAATTCCGATAACCCGATTGATTTTGTTAGAAACAATCAACTGCGCCACTTTAGCATACAATTGTTCGTTAGGAAAACCACTTTGAAAAATATCCGAAAGAATTACAGTTTTCTTTTCAAATTGATTCTGACTTTCCAAAACATCCAAAGCAATCTTCAAAGACTGAAAATCCGAACTGTAACTGTCATCAATTATACTGCAATTGTTGATTCCGTTTTTTACTTCTAAACGCATTTCGACAGGAAAAAGCATTTCCATTCGGGATTGAATTACGCTGGTTTCATAGTCTAAATGCAATAGTACCATTAAAGAACTGATGGCATTTTCGACAGAAGCCTTGTCTATAAATGGAATTTTTAGCTGATACGAATTTCCTTTGTATTGGTAAAACAAAGTCGTTTCCTGATTTGTAATTTCTTTTTTCGAAACAAAAACATCGGCATTTTCGTCTTTAAAACTCCACGAAAAAGCTTTTGTTTTAGCTGAAATATAATTTTCAACCTGACTGCTTTTTTGATAAATCAACACTTCAGCATCCTGAAACAACAGCATTTTTTGTTGAATTTTTTGTTCTAAATCAGCAAAGCCTTCGTCATGAGAAGAACCAATATTGGTCAAAACACCAAGAGTCGGTTTTATGATTTTTTCCAATTTATCCATCTCAGCAACGGTAGAAATTCCCGCTTCAAAAATGCCCAAATTGTGTTTTTCATTAATGGCAATTACTGACAACGGCACACCCACTTGCGAATTGTAACTTTTAGGACTTCGAATCACATTATAATCGGGACTTAAAAGGAAATTAAGCCATTCTTTGACGATGGTTTTCCCGTTGCTTCCGGTTAAACCGATAATAGGAAAATGAAAAAGACTGCGGTAATAGGCTGCAAATTGTTGCAATGCGACCAAGGTATTTTCAACAACTAAAAAATTAGCCTGATTCTCGCAATCCTCCGGAATACGTGTCACTACAAAATTCTGCACTCCAGTTGCAATCAAATCTTTGATGTAATGATGCGCATCATTATTGGGTCCAACCAGAGCAAAAAACAGCGTTTGCTCACTATTTTGTAACGATCTGCTATCGATGGAAACAGTCTCTATTGTAGCTTCGGGCTGGTTTCCAAACCATTTTGCATCTAGGATTGAATTACTATTTTTAATTGTTATACTCATGGATTTGAAATAGACTTAAAACTATACACCATCAAAAGTAAGACTTCTTTTTGAAATTGAAACCATACAGTTTGCGTTAAAAAAAGGACTCAGAAAAAATCTAACTACAATAAACTATGTCTTTTTACAAGAATCATTATATTTGTGAGACTAAGCTATTTTACAATGCCAAAAAGAATATTTTCCCTTTTCTCTTATGTTTTTCATCCGGTATTCATCCCGATATACGCCACGCTTTTCTATCTTTTTTTAAACCAATCTTATACTTTAAACAAAGAGAAATACTTGGTTTTATTGCAGGTTAGCATCATTACATTTCTTATTCCGGTACTATTCTTTTTTCTGCTTAGACTAACTGGAAAAATTAGTTCGGTAATGGCACACGAATTATCCGAACGAAAAATACCCTTAGTTATTCAATGTTTTTTACTTATTCTGTTAGTTCGAAAGAGCATTACGATTGAACGTTATCCTGAACTTCATTTTTTTCTATTGGGCGCTTTGTTTAGTACACTGATTGCGTTAATCCTTTTGTTTGTGCGCAAAAAAGCAAGTTTACACATGATAGGCATCAGTGCTTTAACCCTATTTGTTTTTGGGTTGAGTTTGCATAATCATACCCAAAATACGCTATGGATTGTTTTCTTGGTTCTGATGAATGGTTTTGTAGCTTCTTCTCGATTAGTTATGAAAGCACACACACCTAAAGAGTTGATTATTGGCGTATTTTTAGGTAGTCTTCCGCAGATTCTTTTTCTGTATTTATGGTTATAAAATATAGAAAATTACACCCACATTTAAGGAATTCATTTTGATTTTCTCACCATCAATTTGAGCCGATTTAAAAATAGGATTCAAACCATAATACGCATACACATTTAAGGTATTGTAACCCGCCGACAAATACAATCCGTATAGGAATTTATTGAAATCTTTATTGTTAGTTATCACTGTTCTTCCTTGGTTATCCTCAAGAACTGATTTGCTATAAGCCAAATAACTAAACTTCATTCCGCCGTAAATTCTCCAAAATTTATAACTTTCAAAGGTTGAAGTTCTCCATCTAAATTCAAGAGGCACATCAATTAACAATTGAGTGAATTTGTTTTTATCAAAAGTTTGCGTATCTAAAATAGTATAGACAGCATCTTGAGCTGTTCCGCTAATTCCAAGATTTTCATTGTAATTATTGTAACTCACACCCAAACCAGTAGCAAAAGCTTTGGTTCTATTTTTATTAATAGGCATGTCTCTCATAAAACCTACTGAAGTTCCTATTGAAATTTTTTGTTGTGATAAACCCACTGGTTTTTGCTGCAAAGTATTGTAGGTAAACCCTAAATAAAACTGATCTTCACGATACAAAGAATCCACTTTTATTTCTTGTAGTTCTGGTTTGGTTTCTATTTCTTCTTGTGCAAAAACACCAAAAAAAGACAACAGTAACAAAACACTAAAAAATATTTTTTCTCTAAACTGGTTTTGAAGTAGATTCATTTGTTTGTTGTTTTTTTAAATAGAAACGAAATACGTACAAAGGTAAATAATTCGTTGTTGTAATAATTTTTAAAAGCCGAATTTGATTATTTACTTTATGTAGAACATCAATAGGGATGGGCTTTAGCCCTTTCAATAATCAAGATTCCAAATTGGCTTTAGCCAAATATTAAATTTTGGCTAAAGCCTTATTATCTACACATTTTATTCATCTGGCTAAAGCCAGACGCTATTGAAAACACACTATATAACACAATTATTAACAAAAAAGGAGCAAAAAAATTGCTCCTCTTTATATTATTTATTTCCTCTAATGCCTCTTTCCAAACCTCTTAGCTCGGCAAGACCTCTTAATCGACCAATAGCAGAATAACCCGGATTCATTTTCTTATCTAAATCGTCCAGCATTTGGTGACCGTGATCCGGACGCATTGGTAATCTATAATCCGGGCGACCGTTTGCGATTCTCTTGTCTTGTTCTTCCACAATGGCTTTCATCACACCGTACATATCTACATCGCCATCCAAATGGTCGGCTTCGTAGAAATTCCCTTCGGCATCACGCTTCGTTGCTCTTAGGTGGATAAAGTTAATACGGTGACCCAATCTTTCTACCATTCCTACCAAGTCATTGTCTTCTCTTACGCCATAAGAACCGGTACAAAAACACAAGCCATTGCTTTTGCTATCAACCACTTCAATCAGTTGTTTTGCATCAGCCTCTGTACTTACTACTCTTGGTAAACCTAAAATAGCATAAGGCGGATCATCAGGATGAATGGCCATTACAATTCCTGCTTTTTCAGCCGCTGGAATAATTTCTTTCAAAAATTCGTATAAATTATTTCTCAATTCGGCATCGCCAATTTCAGCATAATCATCTAAGGCTACCTGCAATTGTTCCACAGTATATCCTTCTTCGGCACCTGGTAATCCTGCAATAATATTTTTAACTAATAGCTTTTTTTGATCTTCTGTCATCGCTTCAAAAACGCGAGTTGCTTTAGCTATTTCTTCAGCCGTATAATCATTTTCAGCTCCTTTTCTTTTTAGCAAAAACAACTCGAAAGCAGCAAATTCCATTCGGTCAAAACGCAAGGCTTTAGAACCATCTTCTACTTCGAAAGCCAAATCTGTTCTTGTCCAGTCTAAAACCGGCATGAAATTATAACAAACTGTATCAATTCCGCATTCGCCTAGATTGAGAATACTTTGACAGTAATTTTCAATGTATTTTTTATAATCGCCTTTTCTGGTTTTAATATTCTCATGAACCGGAATACTTTCGACAACTGACCATGTTAATCCAGCCGCTTCGATTTCGTCTTTTCTTTTTTGAATTTCTTCTACTGTCCAAACTGTTCCATTTGGAATATGGTGCAAAGCCGTTACAATTCCTGTAGCTCCTGCCATTTTAATATGAGAAAGCGGCACAGTATCTTTTGGTCCGTACCATCTCCAAGTTTGCTCTATTCCCATTGTATTTTGATTATATGTGTGTGTGTGTGTGTGTGTTAAACTCCTGAATACGCTAAAAATCCTCCATCTACAGCAACAACAATTCCTGTTACAAAACGAGAATCTGGATTACAAAGCCAAAGTAGCGTACTATCTAAATCATTTGGTTGACCAAATCGTCCCATTGGCGTTTGCGAAAGAATTTTATTTCCTCTTTCAGTCAAACTTCCGTCTTCATTAGTCAATAAAGTTCTATTTTGTTCTGTCAAAAAGAAACCTGGCGAAAGTGCATTTACTCGAATTCCTTCTTTAGCAAAATAAACCGACAACCATTCTGTTAAATTACTGATAGCCGCTTTAGCCGCGCTGTAAGCCACCACTTTTGTCAAAGGATGAAAAGCACTTACTGAAGAAATGTTCAAAATACTACAGCCTTCTCTTCCTATCATATCAGTAGCAAAAACCTGAGTTGGCAATAAAGTACCAATAAAATTCAAATCGAATACAAAACGTAAACCTTCAGTATCTAAACCAAAGAAAGTTTGCAATCCTTCCGTTTTATTTTCTCTATCGAAAGAAACATCAGCACTGGTTCCTTTTGGGTGATTTCCTCCCGCTCCATTAATCAGAATATCAACTAATCCTAATTGCTCATTAATTTCCTGATGTGCTTTTCTTAAGCTCGCTTCATCACAAACGTCGGCAGAAATCCCTAAGGCTTTTCCGCCAGCAGTGTTAATTTCTTCTGCTAATTTTTGTGCTTTTACTAAGTCTCTTCCTAATATAGCCACTTTAGCCCCTTGATTTGCTAATGCTCGGGTAAATCCGGCACCTAGCACTCCTGCACCTCCAGTGATTACTACTACTTTGTCTTTAAGTCCTGTAATTATATCCATTCTAGTGTTGTTGTATGTTTGTAGCGAAACTACAAAAAAAGATTTATTTAATTCCTTTTAATAGTTATTCTAAGCGGCTTAGCTAACAATTTAGCTTGTTTTTGTAATAAAGTATCCCAATCGGCTTCGTGAATAACTTGTCCGCTTTTTTGCCAGGCAAAACCAGCATAATAGGTTAATTTATTATTTTTTGATTTCCCAATGACAAGCAAATTGCTTTGGTCTTTTTCTTTAGAAACATTAGCAAAAGCATCTCTAACCAACTTTGAATTGATTACAATTCCTTCGCCTAAGAAAACGCCATCAATTGTTTCAGCATGACGAAACCAACCTTCTTTTTTATTGATTTTCACTTCGCCTTTGTTGTCATGCAAAGAAATTCCTATGGCGAAATTTAGAAGCGATTTATTAGCATCAATCGAAATTTCGAACTTAGAAAAATTCGAACCTAAATCCAACGAAATTCTTTTGGTTTCCTTCACCTGATACGAACTCCAAGGCGCATAAGTCAATTCGAAAACTGTACGCAAAGGTCCAACGGCAATGGTTTTATAACTCACAAAGTTTTTAGAAACTACCAATTTATTATCTTCCCAAATTCCCGTTCCTCCAGTTCCACGACTCGCACCCACATGATAGGGATCATAACCCTCACCGTGATCGATATGGTAATAACCAGGTTTTTTCACATTCTCAGCATACCATTTATTAATAATGGATTTATCAGTTCTTTTAAACCAAAGATCGATTCCGCTACTCAGTGTTCCATCGGGACGTTTTTGTTCTACTCTTTTTTGAGCATCTGGCCCATAAGTTCTAAAAGCTACTTTATCGTTTTCCCAGGCATAATCATCCGTTCGCTCAGGAACAAAACGAGAATAGGTTGTAATTGTACTTTCGGTCAACGGAATGGTGCCATCAAATACCACCTGATAATTTACTTTTGCATTAGCAGAAACCTCAGCCTGAAACAACAATTCATCCTGAATTCCGTCCTGATTGTAATCAATCCATTGCAAAACAACATATTCAGATGTTCCTCCATTTTTGATTCGGAGTTCCTTTTCTTTTTTTCCTTTTAGCAAATTCGAAAGTTGCTTTCCTGAAATAGAAACTACCTCGTTACGATCAAAATTCAAATTGTTTTTTATTGAAATTTCGGCAGTTTTTTGAGCATTCGCCACTATTGAAAAAGAAAAAAATACCAACAAACACTTAAACATCAAATTAACATAGTTCTTCATAGTTTGTAAAATTAATTTGCAACCTGAATTGGATTATAAAAAACATACCGCTCCTACGGAGCTTAAAACTAAAAACATCAATCGCTATAAACATTACGCTCCTACGGAGCTTAAACCAAACTAATAAACCACAGAGTGGCAACATATTTATAGAAACTATAAACATTACGCTCCGATGGAGCTTAAACCTAACCTCATTAATCTCTATAAATATAACGCTCCTACGGAGCTAAAACCAAACTAATAAACCACAGAGGGGCAACATATTTTTAGAAACTATAAACATTACGCTCCTACGGAGCTTAAAACTAAAAACATCAATCGCTATAAACATTACGCTCCTACGGAGCTAAAACCAAACTAATAAACCACAGAGGGGCAACATATTTATAGAAACTATAAACATTACGCTCCTACGGAGCTTAAACCTAACCTCATTAATCTCTATAAACATTACGCTCCTACGGAGCTTAAACCTAACCTCATTAATCTCTATAAATATTACGCTCCTGCGGAGCTTAAACCTAACCTCATTAATCTCTATAAATATTACGCTCCTAAGGAGCTAAAACCAAACTAATAAACCACAGAGGGGCAACATATTTATAGAAACTATAAACATTACGCTCCTACGGAGCTAAAACCAAACTAATAAGCCACATAGTGGCAACATATTTATAGAAACAAAACAGCAAAAAACATTAGAGCTCCGTAGGTGCGAAATAGCAAAAACCACATGGGTCGAACCTGAAACATTTATTTTATTTCTTAACAGGCTGAATTCCTTCTAATGTTGGTTTAACAGCAATAATATTTCCTTCTTCGTCAAAATACAATCGGTCAATACACACTTCTCTGTTATAACCTGCTGATCGACCCATAGTGATTCCTTTTGGGACAGTAAAACGATGGTACACCATATACCATTCGTCGGTACCTGGAATTTGAATAACCGAATTGTGTCCCGTTCCGTAAATTCCTTTTGAAGGATCTTTAGCCAGTATCAAATTATCTTTCGAAATAGTAAAAGCACCTAATGGAGCATTGGAAGTTGCATAACGGACTCTGTAATTTTCGCTTCGGGTGTCATCTTCAGACCATAAGAAATAATATTTCCCTTTTCTGTAGAAAACTTCCGTTCCTTCTCTAAAAGTGTTGTCTGGCTTTAATACTGTCAAAGTATTCTCTTTCATCGAAATCATATCATCATTCAATTCCGCTCCCACCATAAATCCATTTCCCCAATACAAATAACTTTTTCCAGAAACTGGATCAGTAAAAACATCCGGATCAATTACCTGGCCTCTTGTAATCCCGTTAGGTTTTGTAGCTACTAATGGTTTTCCAATATCCGTATATGGTCCTTGAGGATTATCGCTTACCGCCACACCTATTTTTGCCTCCGCAGTGTAATAAAAGAAATATTGGTATTGTCCATTGATTTTTTTCTCGGCTGCTGCCGGTGCCCAAGCATTTTTATCAGCCCAGGAAACATCTTTTTTCAAATCTAACAAAACACCATCATCCGTCCAATCCACTAAATTAGTTGACGAAAAACTCTTGAAATAATCGCCGCTCCATTCGTGAAAACCATCGCTGGTAGGATACAAATGATAGCGATTGTCTTTATTCGAATACAAAATTTCAGGATCGGCATAATAACCAATCAACGAAGGATTATTTCTAACGGCCACTTCGACATCAAAGGTCATTTTGCCTAATTCGCCCATTTCAAAATCATATTTTACGGCTTGTTTTGAAAAATCCTGCGCTCCAGTTGGACTTATTGTTACTCCTTGATTCACTTTGAATTCGGGATTAAAATTTTTCAAATCGGTTCCGTTTTTTACAGGAAGGAACATCTTTTTGTTTTGGACATCAACAATAACATTGTTTTGCTTAATTGCCGCCGATTGCGCTCCTACAATTTCACTGTTTGGAAACCAACCGAAGGTATCGATTAACCTTTGTGCTTCCGATTTGGTAATTGGTAAAACCGTACCATGTCTTGGATGAAAATTCATTGAAACACTTTCGTCAATAACTTTGAAATTTTCCAAATCAGTCGAAGAAGTAAATTGATACTTTCCTTTTCTATACATATCATACATCAAGATATAAGTATCTGAATTGTTTAATTTAAAAACACCAGAACCTTCAACGGATTCATTGGTTTGATCTACATATTCTTCTTTCAAAACATATCCTGAAGTCAATTGGTCCGAAATAGCTAGTTTAATTCCTTTATCGGCTGTGTCTTCTGTTTTTAAGAACAAATGAAATTTTCCGTCTTTTTCTATAATATCGGCATCAATACAAGACCCATTCGTTGGACTAAAAAACAATTGTTTTGGAACTGTTTCTAGAGCTGTAAAATCTTCATTGGTATAGGAATAATAAACAATGTCTTTTCCGCCGGGCTGCAACATCGAGAAATACACCATGTATTTTTTAGCCTTAGCGTCATAAATAGTTTGCGGTGCCCAAACACGAGTTACATCTTTAAAACCATCAAACACTTTTGAAATATCCACTTTTGAAGAAGTCCAATTCACTAAATCAGTCGATTTTAAAAGTACCATGGCTTGGTTATCCCAGCCATTGGCAGTTTGCAAATCGGTTACGGTCATATAAAAAGTTTTGCCATCGGCTGATCTTAAAATATGTGGATCACGAACGCCGCCTGTTGTACTTATTGTTTCAGAGGCAATAACCGGTTTGTTGTCATTTAAAGCATAGTAATTATAACCGTCTTTACTTAATCCAAAACGAATGGCTTCTTCTGTTTTTGCATTTCCAGTAAAATACACAAACAGGTAAGCACTGTTGTTTTCAGTTACTTTTTTAGTAACACTACAAGACGAAAATAAGACTAAAATCAGACTTATTGAAATCGTTAAAAATGCAGATTGTATTTTTTTCATATCTTTTTATTAATTATTTGGAGCCGTTAAGCTCAAGGTATAACTATAAGTGTAGTTTGGAGCAGTAAGCAAATATTGTTCATGTGGCAGTGATTTCCAACTATCATCCCCACCTACTCCACGTTGTGCTAAATCCACACTAACAAAAACGGTATCTTGCGGTTTCACATCAGTGGTATGACGTTGCTGTTTGGTTTTACCCGGATCTAAAGATTCTGTGGAAACATTCAAAGTACTGAAACCTAAAGCTTGTTCTCCTGTAATTTTTAAACCAGTTCCTTTATCATTTTGCAAACTAAACCATCTTGTATCTGTTTTATACCCACATTCTTGCGGACGAATATATTCCCAAACAAACTGATTTGCTACTTTATCCTGATAGGTTCCCAAAAATGAAGCTGTTTTTCTATCAGAATAATTTTCTAATGGTCCACGACCGTAATAACTCAAATTTTCATAAGCTCCCGGAAGTTGTAAACGCATTCCAAAACGCGGCATTTCAGGCACACTTTTATCAGCAATAGCAATACTTGCCGTTACTTTTATTTCTCCGTTATTTTGGATTAGATAATTTACCGTATAAGCTGCTTTAGTTCCTGCTAAAACATATTGAACGTCTATTGGTAAACCTTGTTCGGTTTGTTTTCCTACCGTAACCGATTTTACTTCAGGATTCAAATGCGCTTCTTTCCAAACAACTAATTTCTCTTGCATTTTGTTTCCAAAATCATTGTCCGTTGGTGCTCTCCAAAAATAAGGTGTTGGGAAAGTAGTGATAATCTGAGCATTTTCATTTTTAAAATTATAGCTTTTAATTTCTCCTTTAGTCAAGTCAAAAGTTCCAGCCACTGTTTTGGTTTCGAATGCTACAATGCTTCCTTTTTTCTTGATTTTTAATTCTTTCATTTTCGAAATATCCGCTGTTTTTTCAACGAAGAAATTGCCTTTTCCAATGGAAAATTGTTCTCTAGCTAATTCATGATTCACCGGAACTAAATCAGTTGCTGTTTTAGTATAAGCATAAACATTCAAGAAATATTCTCCTTTTGCGTTTAAAGCTTCTACAGGTAAATCAATCGCTACACTTTCTTGAGGTTCACAATCAACATTGAATGTTTTTTCCTGAACTAACTGACCATTTTTAATTAATTCGAATTTGAATTGGTACTGATTCAAATTGGTATAATGAAAAATATTTTTAATCGTCAATTGGTTTTCCCCCTTTAGACTAAACAAAATATCCTGATAGACCTTTTTAACTTCAGCCAGTCCAGGATGAGGAATTCTACCAGCATTTACCAATCCATTAGCGCAAAAATTCTCATCATTAAGAAGATCTTTCCCTCCTAAATCTCCTCCATAAGCATAGAACGGAGTTCCATTTTCATCCTTCGTTTTAATTCCTTGGTCTACCCAATCCCAAATAAAACCACCTTGCATGTGCGGACTGCTGTTGATGATATCAAAATATTCCTGAAAATTACCATTACTGTTCCCCATAGCATGCGAAAACTCACACATGATAAAAGGTCGCGTTTTATCAGTTGCTGCTGCATATTCTTTCATGTATTTTATGGTTGGATACATTGGTGCTACAATATCGGTATTGGCATTTTCTTTAGCTTGTTCCGAATGTACCGGACGAGACGCGTCTCTATTTTTCAACCACTTATATGCTTCTTGAAAAACAGGACCATTGCCACATTCGTTCCCCATAGACCAAATAATTACAGAAGGATGATTTTTATTGGTTTCTAACATTCGTGAAATACGATCCATGTGGGCAGGAAACCACATGGGAACATAAGAAGGATGTTTAGAATCAACCGAAATATTTTGTCCCTCAACACCCATTCCATGACTTTCGATATTGGCCTCATCAACCACATACATTCCGTATTCATCACATAGTTGATACAAGTAAGGATCGTGTGGATAATGACTCATTCTAATGGCATTGATGTTATTTTGTTTCATCAATTCTAAATCTCTACGCATTGTTGGGTGGTCAGGAGTATGTCCCTTTGTCTCGTGATGATCCTGAGTATTTACACCACGTACTAATATTGCCTTACCATTTACTAAAAGTTGAGCATTTTTAATTTCTACTTTTCTAAAACCTGCTTTCCCATAAACTACCGAATTCTCAGTAGGATTAGCACTTTCTAATTTAATGATATAACGATATAAATAAGGTGTTTCCGAACTCCATTTATTTACATCATTAACAATGGAACTAAAAGTAACTTCCTTAGTTGTATAAGTTACTTTTTTAGTTTCGCTATAGATTTTTTTGCCTTGAGCATCTAACAAACTTAAGGTTAGATTAGCATTTTTAATTTTATTTTGCTGAAAAGCTCTTAATTGAACCGTGGTTTTGAAAAAACCATTGGTATAATTTGCATCCAAATCGGCATTTACAAAATAATCCCAAATAGTGAATTTAGGTGTAGCCTGTAAATACACATCGCGTTCAATTCCGCTCAATCTCCAAAAATCCTGATCTTCTAAGTAACTTCCATCATGCCAACGGAAGACCTGAACAGCTACTACATTGTCTCCTTTTTGTAAAAACGAAGTCACATTAAATTCAGCTGCTGTTTTTGCAGCTTTTGTCATTCCTACTTCTTTTCCGTTTAGAAAAATACGTGCGTAACCTGAAATAGAACCAAAATGAAGCAATACTTCTTTGCTATTCCAATTTTCAGGCACGGTGAATGTTTTTCTATAACTCCCTACTGGATTGTAATTATTGTCAACAAAAGGCGGATTCCTTGGAAAGGGATACGTAATATTAGTGTAAATTGGGATATCATGTCCTTGCATTTCCCAGTTAGACGGCACTGGAATAGTAGTCCATTTTTGATCATCAAAATCTACTTTGTGAAAATCCTGAGGAAGATCAGCTGGTTTTTTAACAATATTGAATTTCCAGTTACCATTTAAAGTTTTATAATAAGCAGAAGCATCTGGTTTATTAGTAGTCGCAACCGTTTCATTTTGGTATAAAACAAATGAAGATCTCCCTGCTTCCTTGTTTCGCTCTACGACGTTAGGATTCTCCCATTCATTTTGCTGCTGTGCCGTGATGACTTGCACCGCTAACAAAAGCGCAAAAATTAATTTTCTTCTCATTATTAATCTATATTAGTGGTTTTTAGTGTTTTCTTAGTTTAATTAGTAGCTATTAAAGGCAACTTTTTTACTGCTATAATTTGTACGGGTTGTGGTGCTACCTTTGCTAATCCCTCTCCATCCGCTTGACTTACATTTTGAGAAAAAATGTGTAATTGTTTTTTCTTTTTCCAAAGTTCTTTATCAAAATTAGGTTCCCATTGTCCTACCGTAAAACGGCTGATATCTTCTAATTCCCATTGTTTTTTTTCCAAATTTGTATACCCCAATGTAATTTTGTTGTCTCTTTCTTCGTCTCTAAAAAGCAAATACAACATCGATTTATTTACTAAAATTTCAGGGCGCGAAATTGGAATTCTTTTGGTCCCTCCACCTCCTAAGGTAAATGGTTTTTGATGAAAATTAGTATTGAGTAAGTTCCATTTTCCATCTAATAAATACACCACTTTGTATTGTGGCACGCCATCATTATTCCAATAACTGGCAATATAGGGATTCCCTTCAGCATCCACAGTCATCGAAGTTTGATTAATTAAACTACTGTTTTGAGGCACGTCCCAGGCGTGTTCAGCAGTGGATTTAGTGATTGGTAAATTGTATTTTTCTCCTGTAGATTTCTGCCAGGTTTTCCCGCCATCAGCAGAAAAAGCGTAGCAAATATCATGATTTGTCGATACATCCCAGCTTTCTCTCCAAACCCAGGAAATATAAATTCCTTTTTCGCCTACGCAAATTTGCCAATAGGCAGAGCGCTGATTTTCGCCATCAATTAAATTATTTTGTAACTCGGTCCATTGCTGTGTCTTTACATCATAGGATTTCATAATCATGTTTCCTCTTCCTGAAGCTCCTGATCTATAACAAAACAGCAATTTTCCATTAGGTAAATTATGGAATTCCGGATAAGTAACTTTAGCCTCATCTTTTCCAGTCATGGATTGCTCTTCTCCTAATTCTAAACTAAAAGGCGATTTACTTCTGGCATATCGCAAACGGGTATCATGATGATCCCAACTTACATGAAGATAACCTTCAATGTCTATTGCAATACTAATATCGTTGTGCGCATCCTTTACATTTCCACTGTATGGAGTAATTACTACATCCCATTTTTTTGCATTCAGCTTGCGTTTAGCTAAAACCATTTTCCCTTCGGGATTATAATAAGCGGTGTATTGTATTTCTTTAAAACTAGTAAGAGCACTGTTCCTGAAAACAACAGTATTAACCGAATTATTGCTCCATCCTAAACCAATCTCAGTAGTATTTGTTTTTAACTGAGCATTTACTGTAGCAGAAAAAAAAGTCACTATTAAAAACAAATTTTTAACTATTGAAATCTGTTTATTTAATTGATTCCCTAAACGTACATTCATCACTTTTCTTTTATAAAACCCAAATTAATATTGCGGACAAAATTGCTTTTCAAAAAACCAGAATAAAATAGCAAATCTATTTTTTTTTAATGTTTTTTTTATGGAGTAAATAACAAATGTATGTACAACATTAACAAAAACAAACCAGTACCAACCAGTTTTTAGATTTATCTACCAGATAAATAAGCAACTATCACATAAAACTCAAATGCAACATAGATTTCATCAATAAATAATCTGAAAAATCAGTAGTTTTTAAAACCCTGTCTTAAGAAACCATACCACTATATACCAGTTTTTTTATATATATTTATCGACTTATATTTTGTAGCATGAAAATAATATCCATAAACAAAAGACAAAACCTCCCAAAGTACAAACAGATTATTTTATCTATAGAAATATCTATTGCCGAAAAAAGGTTAAAAAGAGGAGACAAATTACCGTCTGTCAATAAAGTTTCTCTGGAATTTGGTATTTCGAGAGACACGGTTTTACTAGCCTATGATGAACTCAAGAAAAGAGGGATTATTTATGCCATATTAGGTAAAGGTTATTATGTAAAAAGTGAAGATTTTAGTTTTGAACAACGCATTTTTTTATTGTTTGACGAATTGAATGCGTTCAAAGAAGACCTTTACAATTCGTTTATGGAAACCATCAATCGAAATGCACAAATAGATATCTTCTTTCATTATTTCAATCCTGAAGTTTTTAAAAAACTCATTCATGACAACAATGGAAACTATTCCAAATACATCATTATGCCTACAAATTTGGCTAATGCTGCCTCAATAATCAAAACCTTACCTGCTGAAGATGTGTTTATTTTAGACCAAACCAATTCGGAATTAAAAAGTTATCCGTCCGTGCATCAAAACCATTCTAAGGATACTTTTAATGCTTTAGAATCTGGTAAAAATAAGATTGAAAAATACAAAAAACTCATCTTGATTTTTTCCAGTTACAAACAACCTATCGGAATGCGAGATGGCTTTATAGGATTTTGTACAAAACACCAATTTCATTATGACATTATCTCCAACTTTGAAAATAACGAAATCCAAATTGGAGATCTTTACATTATTCCAGATGACCGACATTTGGTCAATGTAATCGAGCAATCTAAAAAACAAAAACTTATTATAGAACAGGATTTTGGCATTATATCTTACAATGACACACCATTAAAAAAAGTAGTTTCTAACGGAATAACCACCATATCAACTGATTTCAAGGAAATGGGTTGTGTATTAGCCGATTTAATTTTAAACCAACGAAAAGAACAAATTGAAAACAAAAGTAGTCTTATAGTAAGAAGCTCCTTGTGATTTTACAAGTAATAGCATAGATTTTAAAATAGACAAACAACCATTAGGAAAACTAAAAAAACCTGATAACATCATGTCATCAGGTTTTTTTACTTACATATTTTTTCTGAAATTTCTTTTTTACAACACTCTTACCACAAAATAGTTTTTCTTTCCACTTTGCAACAAAACAAATTGATTGTTGATTAAATCTTTGTTCGAAAGCGAGAAATCTTCTTTTACTTTTTCTCTGTTTACCGAAATAGAATTAGCAGTCAAAGCTCTTCTTGCTTCACCATTCGATTTAAAAAAGCCTGTTTTTTCGTTTAAAACATCCACAATATTAATTCCAGCTTCGATTTCAGTTCTTGAAATTTCAGCTTGCGGAACACCGTCAAAAACTTCTAAGAAAGTCGCTTCGTCCAGTTGTTTCAAATCATCGGCAGTAGCATTTCCAAAAAGAATATTCGAAGCCTTAATTGCATTGTCTAAATCAGCTACCGAATGTACCATTACAGTAATTTCTTCTGCCAAACGTTTTTGTAACAAACGCAAATGTGGGGTTTCTCTATGTTTTTCAGTTAAATCTTCAATTTCTTCTTTCGATAAAAAAGTGAAAATTTTGATGTATTTTTCAGCATCAATATCCGATGTATTCAACCAATATTGGTAAAATTTATAAGGAGATGTTCTAGCCGAATCCAACCAGATATTTCCACCTTCAGATTTTCCAAATTTGGTTCCATCTGCTTTTGTGATTAATGGGCAAGTTAAAGCATAGGCCTTTCCGCTAGCAATTCTACGTACTAATTCGGTTCCAGTGGTGATATTTCCCCATTGGTCGCTTCCTCCCATTTGCAACGTACAACTTTTTTCTCTGTACAAATGCAAGAAATCGTACCCTTGAACCAATTGGTACGTGAACTCAGTAAACGACATTCCATCAGCAGATTCAGAAGACAAACGTTTCTTTACTGAATCTTTTGCCATCATATAATTTACAGTAATATGTTTTCCCACATCACGTATAAAATCCAGAAAAGAAAAATTCTTCATCCAGTCGTAATTGTTCACTAACTCGGCAGCATTGGGCGCATCCGAAGTAAAATCTAAGAAACGAGCCAATTGTCCTTTTATCGCTTCCTGATTGTGACGCAAAGTAGTTTCGTCTAATAAATTTCTTTCGTTAGATTTTCCTGATGGATCACCAATCATTCCTGTTGCTCCGCCTACTAAGGCTAAAGGTTTGTGACCCGCTATTTGAAAATGTTTCAACAACATTACCCCAACCAGGTGTCCTATATGTAATGAATCTGCAGTTGGGTCAATCCCCACATACGCCACACGCATTTGTTCCATCAAATGTTCTTCGGTGCCTGGCATAACATCGTGGAGCATTCCTCTCCAAGTTACTTCTTCAATAAAATTCTTCATGTTTTTAATCAATTTGCGCAAATATAACACTTTCAAAAATCAATGGCAAAAATCAATTTCAATAGCAATGACATAATTTAATGGCGTTAAAAAAATCAATCGTAGTAACCATAGCAATCTTCGATAAAACTTTGAAATTGAATTTTGAAATTGCCATTGTCATTGCCATTGATTCATTATATTTACAAAATGATTTTAATTACAGGAGGAACTGGTTTAGTAGGCGCGCATTTGTTACTGCATTTAACTGAAAATGGAGAAAAAGTTCGGGCTATTTACCGCAAAGAAGATAAGATTCAAAAAACAAAATTGCTGTTTCAGCGTTATAATAAATTAGCTTTTTTTAATACTATCGAATGGGTGCAAGCTAATATTGTTGACATTCCTTCATTAGAAACTATTTTTGACAATATTACAAAAGTCTACCATTGTGCGGGTTTAATCTCATTTGACCCAAAAGATGAAAATTTACTTCGAAAAACAAATATCGAAGGAACGGCAAACATTGTTAATTTTTGTCTTGCCAAAGGAGTCCAGAAATTATGTTACGTAAGTTCCGTAGCCGCTCTAGGCGATTTAGCTGCACACGAAACCATCATTACCGAAGAAACCGAATGGAATCCAGAAAAGCATCATAACGATTATGCTATTTCTAAATACGGTGCCGAAATGGAAATTTGGCGTGGACAACAGGAAGGATTAGATGTCATTATTGTAAATCCGGGCGTGATTATTGGTCCAGGATTTGAAAATCAGGGCAGCGGGTTATTATTTAAAAAAATTGCCAACGGACTATTATTTTACACCTCAGGAAAAACAGCTTTTGTAGCTGTAGACGATGTGGTGCGAATGATGAAGCAATTGATGGAAAGTACTATTTGCAACGAACGCTTTATTTTAATTGCCGAAAATATTGTATTTAAAGACCTTTTCAACACTATTGCTGATGCCTTAAAAGTAAAAAGGCCTAGCATAGAAGCCAAGCCTTTTATTATGGAAATCACGTGGAGATTGTACTGGTTCTTTAGTCTTTTTAGCCAAAAAACAAACCACGTTTCAAAAGACACCTTACGTTCATTTCTGGGTAAAAAAGAATTTTCAAACCATAAAATCAAAACAACGTTAAATACTTCTTTTTTGAATGTACATCAATACATCAAAGAGACATTTACAGTTAATTAACTTTTACCCCGTTTTTAATTACTGTTGATTTTATTGTAGTTGACGTCGTTTTTGGTTTTTTCTTCAATAAAAGTAAACTGTCTTTTTTCTTTATTTTTTGAAGAGAATCTTTCTTCTTAGCCAAAGCCACTTTTTTAACCGTCTTGATAGAATCTTGTTTTCTTTTTACTGCAATCAAAGAATCTCTTTTAACTTCTTTTTTGATTATAGAATCCAAAACTGCTTTTTTGCTGTCAATACGCTTTAAAACATTATCATATATTTCTTTGTACTCATCAAAATTAGAGGCGTAATAAATGTTACTTTGCGAAAATTGCACACTATCTACTTTATATTTTTTATAAATAAACTCTTTGGGATTAACTTTGTAATTTTCGGTTGTATTGGGTTGATTGTATTTTATCGCATCTAGAAGCGATATATCATATATAATATTCTCCATTACCTCTTTATCAATAAGTTGGTCCGGTTCTTCAACCCCTCCATTCTTACAGCTAAAAAGCAACATTGTAATTACTAAAAATGATACCGTTTTTTTCATTCCCTATCGATCAAATAAAAGTCTTTTTCCAGCGCGAATATTTTTTACTTTAAAAGCATTATACACTAGCTGTCCGTTTACAAAAGTATGTGTAACTCTTGATTTAAAAGTAAATCCTTCAAATGGAGACCACCCACATTTAGCAAAAATATTTTCTTTTTTTACTCCCCAAGGCAAACCAGAATTTACAATTACCAAATCGGCATAATAGCCTTCTTTAACAAAACCCCGTTTTTCTATCTTGAAAATCTTAGCTGGATTGTGACACATTTTTTCCACAATTTTCTCTACGCTAATTTTCCCTTGGTGAAAAGCCTCAAACATAGCCACAACAGCATGTTGTACTAATGGACCACCAGACGGTGCTTTTAAATAAGATTGTTTTTTTTCTTCTAATGTATGAGGTGCGTGATCGGTAGCAATAACATCAATTCTGTCATCTAATAAAGCTTTCCACAACGCGTCTCTGTCCTTAGCAGTTTTCACTGCTGGGTTCCATTTGATAAAATTGCCCTTGGTTGCATAATCATCATTGGTAAACCACAGATGATGCACACAAACCTCGGCCGTAATTTTCTTTTCTTCCAATGGAATTTTATTGGTAAACAAATCCATTTCTTTAGCGGTAGAAAGATGAAAAATATGCAAACGAGCACCTGTTTTCTTAGCCAAAGAAATTGCTTTTGAAGAAGACAAATAACAAGCTGCTTCGCTTCTTATTAAATGATGCGCTGTTACAGGAACATCATCACCATATTCAGCAACGTATTTTTCTAAATTGGCTTTAATGGTAGCTTCGTCCTCACAATGCACTGCAATTAACATAGGCGTACTTGAAAATATTTTTTCTAAAGTAGCTTCATTATCCACTAGCATATTTCCGGTTGAAGAACCTAAAAATATCTTAATTCCAGCAACATTTTTTGGATTGGTTTTTAGAACTTCTTCTAAATTGTCATTGGTTGCACCCATCATAAACGAATAATTCGCATAGGATTTCTCGGCAGCTAACTGGTATTTTTCTTCTAAAATTTCTTGAGTAACGGCATTAGGAACCGTATTCGGTTGTTCGATAAATGACGTAATCCCACCTGCAACAGCAGCTTTAGATTCCGACTCAATATCGCCTTTGTGTGTTAATCCAGGCTCTCTAAAATGCACCTGATCGTCTATAGCACCCGGAATTAAATAATTCCCTTCGGCATCTACAATTTTACAATCGGATGATTTTGCACTAATACTCTCTGAAATTTCAACAATTATATCATTCTCAATTAATACATCGCCTTCAAAAATCACCCCCTCATTTACTATTTTGGCATTCTTAATTAAAACCCTGTTCATTGTTTTTATTTTATAATCTATTAACTAATTTTTTTAATCGAAGCGAAATTACCCCAAACACCGCTTCTACTATTATGGAATTACTCATTTTGGATTGCCCCTTAGTCCTATCGGTAAAAATAATAGGTACTTCGGTAATTTTAAAATCATTGCAAAAAGTGCGATACTTCATCTCTATTTGAAAAGCGTAACCCACAAATTTTATTTTATCCAAATTGATTTTTTCCAATACTTCCCTTTTATAACAAACAAAACCAGCTGTAGCATCGTGAATTTGCATCCCAGTAATCATTCGAACATAAACCGAAGCAAAATAAGAAAGTAAAACTCGGTTTAAAGGCCAATTGACCACATTTACTCCTGTAACATATCTCGAACCAATAACCATATCAGCATCGCCAAAATGAGCGGCATTGAACAACTTTTCTAAATCATGAGGATTGTGTGAAAAATCAGCATCCATTTCAAAAATAAATTCATATTCTCTTGCTAAAGCCCACTTAAAACCGTGTACATAAGCCGTTCCTAAACCCGATTTTTCCTTTCTGTTTTCCAGAAATAAACGCCCTTCAAATTCAGTTTGCAAAAGCCGAACTTTATCTGCTGTATGATCCGGAGAATTATCATCCACTACAAGAACATGAAAATGTTTATGCTGCGAAAGCACTGCTCTAATGATACTTTCAATATTTTCAATTTCGTTATAGGTTGGAATTATAACAATACTATTATTCATACTTTCTAGAAATTTCAAGGCAAAAGTAACCATTTTATGCCATTTGATTCATAATAATAGTATAATAAAAATATTGATATAAAATTTTACTAATTTTGCTTTTACTATGACAGAATATCTCTTACATCCAAGAATTATCGAAAACAAAGACTGGGCAACCTTTTTATTTGTTTTTGCCTTTGGTATTATTGCCATCACTAAATCAGTGTATGGAAATCGATTTGGTGATTTCATCAATCTTATTTTTTCAGATAAATATTCTAAAGTCTATCGTGATAGTAGCCAACTTAAAAGTAGCTTTACCATTTCTCTATTCTTTGTACAAGTCATTTCTTTTGCTTTCTTTATCCAAATTTCATTGAGTATTTTTGGTTATGCGTCTAAAACCGATTGGATCTTATACATCCAAATTATCACTTTTCTGCTCTTTTTTATTTTATCGAAGTATTTAGTCGAAAAAATTATTGCGACCACCTTCAATATTGAAGAATTCATGGAGCAATTTAACCTACAAAAAATCACTTATCGAACCTATATTGGGATAATAATCTTGCCTATCAATATTCTTTTGTTTTACTACAATGCTGTCTCTCAGAACATACCAATAGTTATAATTACTATAATACTAGTCTTGAGTATACTAACTTATTGCCTTTCAATAAAAAAATATCAAAGTTTAATATTCAGTAAGATGTTTTATTTTATTTTATATCTTTGCACTCTCGAAATAGCTCCTTATTTTTTTATGTATTATTTGTTTACAAAAGGGAGCGCTTAGAAAATGTTAAAATATGAAAGTCAAAACAATTTTGGTATCGCAGCCAGAGCCTAAAGTAGAGAACTCTCCTTACTTTGAACTCCAACAAAAACATAAAATCAAAATTGATTTCCGTCCTTTTATCCACATAGAAGGAGTTAGTGCAAAAGAAATTAGACTTCAAAAAATTGATCTTAATCATTTTTCGGCAATTATTTTAACCAGTAGAAATGCTGTGGATCATTTTTTCAGAGTAGCCGAAGAAATGCGTTTTAAAGTTCCTGAAGGTTTAAAATACTTTTGTCAATCAGAAGCCGTAGCTTTCTATTTGCAAAAATATGTTGTCTATAGAAAACGTAAGATTTATGTTGGACCAAAGGATTTTGCTGATTTATCCCCTTTGATTAAAAAATACAAAGACGAAAAATTCTTATTACCAGCTTCAGACCAATTAAATGCCGAAGCGCCAATAGTTTTAAACAACCTAAAAGTCGATTGGACACAGGCTACTTTTTACAGAACAGTAATGAGTGACTTATCTGATTTGGCAGATGTTTATTATGATGTTTTAGCTTTCTTTAGCCCAACAGGAATTAAATCATTATACAAAAACTTCCCTGACTTCAAACAAAACGATACCCGAATTGCTGTTTTTGGAAGCACAACACAAAAAGAAGCCTTAGACCACGGATTAAGAGTCGACATTCTTGCTCCTGCTCCCGGAACACCTTCTATGACAATGGCTTTAGAAAAATATGTTGCCGAAGCCAACAAAACAAAATAAACCTTAAACTGAATTGCAATATCAACTGCAAAAGTCAATTTCAATAAAAAATTCCAAATCCCAATTAATAGATAATTATTGGAATTTGGAATTTTTATTTTTGGAATTTATTTATTTTTCAACTCCATCATTGCAATTGATTTTATGCTATTGTAATTGCAATTGATTTTTGAAATTGAAATTTTAGTCCCTCCTACTACCTCCTAAATAAATAGACACGTAATACAGCAATGTAGCAATAGAACCTAAAGCCGCTACTACATAAGTACGCGCTGCCCATTTTAATGAATCTTCGGCACCTGCATATTCGGCAGGATTAAGCATGTTTTTATTTTTTAGCCAAGCCAATGCGCGATTACTCGCATCATATTCCACAGGCAAAGTAACTATAGAAAAAACCGTTGTAGCTGCAAACAATACAATACCTACTAACAACAAGCCGGGAAATGTTTGCAGCATAAGAATACCCGCCAGCAAAACCCATTGCATATATGAAGAAGCCACATTAACAAACGGAACTAATTTAGAACGCATCGTTAACCACTCGTAACCTACAGCATGTTGCACCGCATGACCACATTCGTGAGCCGCAACAGCCGCAGCAGCCGCATTACGCTGATTGTACACCGCTTCACTCAAATTAACCGTTTTAT
Organism: Flavobacterium zubiriense; assembly: GCF_041729725.1. Lineage (NCBI taxonomy): Bacteria > Pseudomonadati > Bacteroidota > Flavobacteriia > Flavobacteriales > Flavobacteriaceae > Flavobacterium > Flavobacterium zubiriense. Next base: position 189,166 of record NZ_JBCFQL010000003.1, read on the forward strand.
CCACCGGATTGTAATGATCTGTTAATTGTCCCGGAGTCGAAATCACACGTACATCACGGATTCCGTTATCCGCTAACATTTTTTCAGCAATTTCAGCACCGCTCATATTATTTTGCAAATGCAATTTCGAATAATGTTCAAACTTGCTCTTTAATCTCCAACTTACTAACCAGCTAAACAACATAATTGCTCCAGCCAGAATTAAATAACCGCTTCCCATATCTTTATGTATTTATTTCAAATTTATAAAAAATAATCAGCAAATTGCGAACCAAATTCCAGAAATGCCAATTTGACAGCTGTTAAAAATGTATTAAATAGCAATTTCAAAATTCAATTTCAATGGCAATGGCAATTTCAAAAGTCAATAACAATAGTAAAATTCCAAATTCCAAATTCCAATAAAAAGTGACACACAATCTTGTCATTCCATAGGAATCTATACTCGAAGTCAATTGTAATATGAGATTCCTACGGAATGACAAACTGGAGGTAAAAAAAATCCATTTCAGAATTCAATAGTAATGACAATTTCAAAAAATAAAAATTCCAGACTCCAATAAAAAGTGACACACAATCTTGTCATTCCGTAGGAATCTATACTCGAAGTCAATTGTAATATGAGATTCCTACGGAATGACAAACTGGAGGTAAAAAAAATCCATTTCAGAATTCAATAGTAATGACAATTTCAAAAAATAAAAATTCCAAATTCCAATAAAAAGTGACACACAATCTTGTCATTCCGTAGGAATCTATACTCGAAGTCAATTGTAATATGAGATTCCTACGGAATGACAAACTGTGAGGTAAAAAAAACAATGGCAATAGCAATGGCAATGGCAATGACAAAAAGCAATGGCAAAAATCAACATCAAAAAAATCCAAACTCCAATTAACGCATTGTCATTGAAATTTGGATTTTATTTTTTGGAATTTTATCTGCTTTTAATCATTGACGATTGAAATTGCCATTGATATTTGAAATTGAAATTGCTATTAAATTTACCCTACAAGATTAATGATTTTCCCCGGAACAATAATCACCTTATTTGGTGTTCTACCGTCTAACTGTTTTTGAGTTCTTTCGTCTTTCATCACGATTTCCTCGATTTGTTCTTTGGTTAAATCCAAAGGCAAAGTAAGTGTGAAACGCATTTTTCCGTTGAAAGAAACTGGATATTCTTTATCACTTTCTACCAAATGTTTTGGTTCGAAAACAGGAAACGGTTCTTGTGAAATTCCTTTATAATCTTTTAATTCTTCAATCTTTAAATTTTTCAATGCAAGCCATAATTCCTCAGCAATGTGTGGCGCATAAGGCGAAATTACAATAGCCAATGGTTCTAAAATAGCACGGGAATGACAATTTTGCGCCGACAATTCGTTGACACAAATCATAAACTGAGAAACCGAAGTATTGAAAGAGAAATTCTCGATATCTTCTGCCACTTTTTTGATGGTTTTGTGTAATGATTTTAAGTTATCTTTTGTTGGTTCTTCGTCGGTAACAATCAAACCATTATTTTCATCAAAATACAAACGCCACAATTTTTTCAGGAAACCGAAAACTCCCGAAATTCCTGCCGTGTTCCAAGGTTTTGCTTGTTCCAATGGCCCTAAGAACATTTCATACAAACGCAATGTATCCGCACCATATTCCGCACAAATATTGTCTGGTGTTACTACATTGTATTTCGATTTCGACATTTTTTCGACTTCGCGAGAAACAATGAATTTTCCGTTTTCATTTGGAATCACTATTGCATTATTAAAATCTTCTCGCCATACTTTAAATTTTTCAACATCTAATTCATCAGAAGAATTTACTATTGAAACATCTGTATGAATAGGGTTAATTACAAGAGTGATATCTTCACTAAATCCTGAATCAGAAAATAATTTCGCTAATGGACTAATTTCTTTAACCCTTATAAAAAGTGGAAACTTATTAAACTGTTCTTTCAAAGTATCACTTAAATAATCAAGAGAAACATAAGTATTTAAAAAATTATTACGCAAATTTTTCATCACACCTTCTCGAACTTTTAAATCTTCCAAATCAAGAACTAATTCATTTCCATTGCAAACTTCATTATCCTCTCCATATGTTAAATTAAAATCTGTAACCCTGTAAACAAACGCACTAGTCCCCAAAATCATTCCCTGATTAATCAGTTTTTTGAAGGGTTCTTCGGTTGGAGCAAAACCTTTGTCTTTTAAGAATTTGTTCCAAAAACGAGAATACAATAAATGGCCTGTTGCGTGTTCGCTTCCGCCAATGTATAAATCCACAGACTCCCAATATTTCAGGGCTTCTTTACTGGCAAATTCGTTCTCATTCCCCGCATCCATATAACGCATCCAGTACCATGAACTTCCTGCCCAACCTGGCATGGTGTTTAATTCTAAAGGAAAAATGGTAACCTCCCCCGACCCCTCCGAAGGAGGGGAGAGTAATTCGTTTGAAACTACTTTATTATTTACACTATCCCAAGCCCAAGTGGTAGCATTTCCTAATGGAGGCAAACCGTCTTCGGTTGGTAAATATTTTTCTACTTCTGGTAAGATAATTGGCAAATGTTGCGCATCAATCATCTGCGGTAAACCATTCACATAATACACTGGAAATGGTTCTCCCCAATAACGTTGACGGGAGAAAACCGCATCACGCAAACGGTAATTGATTTTCCCTTTACCCTGACCTATATTTTCTAGGGCTTCAATAACTTTTTTAGTCGCTTCTTTGTAACCTAATCCGTTTAAGAAATCAGAATTTTTTAGTGTAAATCCACTTTTTTCTGCAAAAGCAAAATCCACCCCGCCCTGCGGGCTCCCCTCCAACGGAGGGGAATTTAAAGCAAAAATATTTTTGATCTCCTGCATTCCGTCTTGACCTTTGAAGAAATTGGCAAAAGCATAATCTCTTTCATCGCCACAAGGAACCGCCATTACCGCACCTGTTCCGTAACCCGCCAAAACATAATCGCCAATCCAAACTGGAATCGCTTCCTTAGTAAACGGATGTTCCGCATAAGCTCCCGTAAAAACTCCTGAAATGGTTTTTACATCCGCCATACGCTCTCTTTCGGAACGTTTTGCGGTTTTTTCGATATAGGCTTCAACTGCTGCTTTTTGTTCCGGAGTGGTGATTTGAGCTACCAATTCGTGTTCTGGTGCTAATGTCATAAAGGTAACTCCGAAAATGGTGTCGGGACGGGTTGTGAAAACCGAAATCCCCCTAGCCCCCGAAGGGGGAACTATCGCATTGCGTAATTCGTGCGTAATAATATCGAGAACGCTATCAATATTATTGAGCACCTCTTTATTACTAAAGCGAATCACTTTAAAGCCTTTTTCATTAAGAACTTTTGTTCTTTCAGCATCAGCTTCTTGACAATCATCATGGATTCCGCCATCAACTTCAACCACTAATTTTTTAGAAAGACAAACAAAATCCACTATAAAATCAGCAATTAAATGCTGTTGTCTAAATTTATAATCTAATGCTTTAGATTTTAAATTTAACCATAACATTTTTTCAGCCTCAGTTGGATTATTTCTCATTTCTTTTGCTCTTTCAAGCAACAAATGGGAATTATTCCCTCCAGTCATGTAACCTAAAGTTTTATTAGACTCCAAGTTCTCTTCCCCTTCGGGGAAGGATAGGATGGGGAAAGAAACCATCGCTCCAACACTCTTCCCTATCCAGTTTCTCTGACTTTCTTTGATACTTTCGCTCCAGTCGATATCATTTAAACCCTGCAACAAACGCTCTGCATAAGCCGAAATACGCATGCTCCATTGCGTCATTTTTTTACGAATAACCGGATAACCACCTCGTTCTGAAACGCCATTGATGATTTCGTCATTTGCCAAAACCGTTCCTAAGCCTGGACACCAGTTTACCTCGGTTTCTGCCAAATAAGTCAATCTATATTGTAACAAGATTTTCTCCTGTTGTTCTTTTACGAAAGCATTCCATTCGTCAGCTGAAAAACCTTCTATATTTTCATCGCAAACGGCATTGACATTCGTATTTCCTTCTGTTGAGAAAAGGGCAATTAAGGTCGAAATATCCTCTGCTTTATCGGAATCTTTATTGTACCAGGAATTGAATAATTGGATAAAAATCCATTGGGTATGTTTGTAATAATCGGGATTGGAAGTACGAACCTCTCTGTCCCAATCAAATGAGAATCCTATTTTGCCTAGTTGTTTTCTGTAACCTGCAATTTGGTTTCCTTCTTTATCCACACCACCGTCAATATTCACGCGAGTAGTATCTTCCGGACGCTGACCTGTTTGTATCGCATATTGCTCAGCTGGCAATCCGAAACTGTCGTAACCCATTGGGTGCAAGACATTAAAACCTTGGTGTCTTTTAAAACGAGAATACACATCCGAAGCAATATAACCCAGCGGATGCCCCACGTGCAATCCTGCTCCCGAAGGATAAGGAAACATATCTAATACGTAATGTTTCGGTTTATCTGAATTGTTTTGTGCTGCAAAAGTTTTATTATCAGCCCAGTATTTTTGCCATTTGGCTTCTATTTCGTTCGGATTGTATTTCATTCCTCTTTTAAATTAATTTTAAATTAAACCCTTTCAGGGTTTTGAACCCTAAAAGGGTTACAAAAAAATTGAGTGGCAAATTTACGTTTATTGCACATTGCACCAAAGTTATTTGTGGAAAAGAAGAAATAAATCAACAACTAATAGAATGCTAAGTAAGAATACTTATTTTTGCAGTCTGTTTTAATAGCTATTTGCTACAAACATTCTTTTATGAAAAAAACGGTTTTACTCCACTTACTGATTGTAGTTGGTTTTTTCTGTTCTGAAAAAATAGTCGCCCAAGACTCTGCGGCTATAACCCACTTATTACTTCAAAAAAAGCTCATTACCCAAAAAGAAGCCGATTCATTATTGAACCTTCCGCTTTTTAATCCAAAAGAAAATTTTGAAAATAAAAGTTTTGCTATTGGTTTAGAGTTTAGACCTCGAATCGAATACCGTGACGGTTATAAGCAATTACCAACCGAAGATACTAAAGCCGCATACTTTGGTACACAAAGAAGCCGACTGAACTTTAACTACGAACAGCCTAAATTCAAATTCCACACTTCTATTCAAGACATTAGAGTCTGGGGGCAATATGAGTTAAACAATTCATCGGGCTCTTTGAATGTTTTTGAAGCCTATATAGAAACGGCTGTTTCTGATCGTTTTTTACTCAAAATAGGCCGTCAAAAAGTGGAATTAGACAACGGAAGAATTTTTTCGGCAGCCAACTGGAGGCAATCCGCAAGAGCGCATGACGGAATAAACCTGATTTACGAGAGTAAAACCGTTCATTCTGAACTGATAACCGCTTTTAATCAAACCAGCGAACGAATTTTTGAAACTGATTTTGCTCCAACCACATTTACCAATTATAAGATGCTAAATGTACATTACCTAAAAGCCAAATTAAACAAGCATTTTACTTTAACCACGATCAATTCCGCTGATAGTTATCAAAGTAAAACCAACGCTAATACTTTATATACTCGCGGAACTTCGGGCGGGCGATTGGATTTTGAAAAAGGCAATTTATACCTAACTTTCAGCGGTTATTACCAATACGGACAATTGCAAACGGGGAACCAAATTTCTGCTTATTATTTCCAACCGGAAATCCAACTCAAAACAAATAAATTAACCACTCGATTAGGTGCGGAATATATGAGTGGGGACAATGCCAACAAAACAACTGATATTTCAAAATCATTTGTGCCATTGTATGGCGTTGCTTGGCGATTTATGGGCAACATGGATTATTTTACTTCTTTCCCAATTGATTTAAAAAATGGAGGATTGATCAATCCCTATTTATTTTTTATTTATGATCTCAATAAAAAAGTAAGCTTGCGTTCAGACTTTCACTTATTTTATTTACAAAACAAAGTGAAAGACAATTTAGATCAAGTTGTTCATCCTTATTTAGGTTTCGAAAATGATTTGTCTTTTCATTATAAATACAACTCCTTTACAATGGTTGATTTTGGTTTTTCATATATGGCTGCCAAAAAGAGTATGGAAACCCTTAAAGGAGGAAATAGCAACATTACGCCTGTTTGGAGTTATGTAATGATTACTTTCAAACCAGAATTATTTAGTTTTAAAAAATAACTTTGATGGATTGCAGTGCTATTTTAATACTTTTTCTATTAGCACTAGTTGCTTTTTTATATTCCTCGGTGGGTCATGGTGGCGCTAGTGGATATTTAGCCATTATGGCAATGATGGGTGTAGTTCCACTTATGATGAAACAATCGGCTTTAGTGATGAATTTAGCCGTGTCACTATTCTCATTTATTGGATTTTACAGGTCAGGATTTTTTAGGTTAAAGTTATTTGTTCCTTTTATGGTAGCGAGTATCCCCATGGCTTTTTGGGGCGGCACCATGAGCTTACCCGATGCTATTTATAAAAAAATATTAGCAGTTTGTATTTTTGTTTCCATCATTCGATTACTATACCAGTTTGAAGAAAGTAAGGAACCAAATCGAGAAATACCTTTATGGGCTGGACTTCTATCGGGTGGAAGTATTGGCTTGCTTTCTGGTCTTTTAGGTATTGGCGGAGGCATCATCCTTAGTCCTTTAATGCTTTTAATGCGTTGGTCAAAATTAAAAGAAACCGCAGCCGTTTCGGCATTGTTTATTTTTGTCAATTCGCTTTCCGGACTTTATGGACAAATTCAAAAAGGGGGTTTTAATTTATCTCAAGATTTACAAATAGCGGTTATTGCTACAATCATAGGAGGATTATTAGGCTCTTATTTTGGAAGTCAAAAATTTAACTCTAAAACCTTAAAATACCTCTTAGCAGTTGGACTCACCATTGCAGGCTTAAAATTACTTTTTTCTTAAAAATTCTCTTTTAAGCAAAAATATTTTTAAAAATATCCGCTTTATTGCAAGAAAGTTGAAACTTTGGTCGTTATTAACTTCATATAAAGAAATACTTTATTATTTTTACCCCATAATTACATAAACTATGAGTTCTTCATTTGATAAATTTCAAAAACGCAGGTTAATTTCCTCTTATTTTTCGGTAGTTTTAAGCATCTTCTTAGTTTTATTTTTACTAGGAACATTGGGGCTTTTTATCATTAATTCTAAAAAATTAGCGGACGACTTTAAAGAAAAAATCGCTATGACTGTTTTCTTTAAAAACGAAGCCAATGATACTATTTTGAAAAAATTTGGAACTGAGTTAAAAAAAGCAGCTTACGCAAAATCGATTGTATATGTAAGCAAAGATGAAGCGGCCAAGCAACATACGGATATTATTGGCGAAGATTTTTTAACTTTCTTAGGCGAAAATCCATTGCAAAACTCTTATGACATTCACATCAAAGCAGATTATGTAGAAAAAGATAGTGTAGCCAAAATCGAACAAAAATTACGCACTAATCCAATGATTTCGGATATTGTTTACGACAAACAATTAGTAAATTTAGTTAACGATAACATCAAAAAAGTAAGTATGTGGATTTTAATCATAAGCGTATTCTTGACTTTTATTGCTGTATTATTGATTAATAGTTCTCTTCGACTTTCAATTTATTCCAACCGATTTATCATAAAAACCATGCAAATGGTAGGTGCAACTAAATCGTTTATTAGAAAACCATTTGTGATGCGAAGTGTCAAACTAGGAATGCTTGGAGCGGCATTAGCCATTTTAGCATTAATTGGACTTTTGTCTTATGTAAACTCCAACTTTCCAGAATTAGGAATTTTAGAGAACAAAGTACTTATTTTATTTGTCTTTGCCGCAGTTTTTGGATTTGGAGTTTTAATCACCTGGTTAAGTACTCATTTTGCTACGCAACGTTTCTTAAACCTAAGAACTGACGATTTATACTAATATTCAGTGTTCAGCTGTAAGTGTTCAGAAAATCACTGAAGAATTTAAAAGAAATAAAAACTTTAAAAATATAGGAATGAGATTGCTTCCGCCCCGGCGGACAAATCGTTCCTCGCAATAAAAAACATGAAAGACGACAAAAAAGAATTTTTATTCGACAAAATAAATTATAAAATTCTATTGATAGGAATTGGAGTAATTGCACTTGGATTTATACTAATGTCTGGAGGCGGTAGCGATGATCCTAATGTGTATAGCGATGCAATTTTTAACTTTAGAAGAATTCGATTAGCACCTACAACAGTTTTAATTGGCTTCGGTATTACCGTTTATGCTATTTTAAAAAATCCTAAAAAATAGTATTCAGTGTTCAGTATTTAGTGATCAGTTAGTACCAACTAAAATCTAAATTCTAAAATCTAAAATCTAAATTAAATGAACACATTACAAGCTATTGTTCTGGCTATAATAGAAGGAATCACTGAATTTCTTCCTGTTTCTTCTACCGGACACATGATTATTGCTTCTTCTTTTTACGGAATTGCGCAAGACGATTTTACTAAACTTTTTACAATTGTAATTCAGCTTGGCGCCATACTTTCGGTTGTTGTTTTGTATTTCAAACGTTTTTTTCAAACACTTGATTTTTACTTTAAACTTTTGGTTGCTTTTATTCCAGCCGTAGTTTTAGGATTATTGCTAAGTGATTTTATTGATGGTTTATTAGAAAATCCGGTTACTGTTGCCGTTTCGCTTTTAATAGGAGGAATCATTTTATTGAAAGTGGACGATTGGTTCAACAAACCCAATACTGCCGAAACCTCTCAAGAAATTTCCTATTCACAAGCTTTTAAAATTGGAATGTTTCAATGTCTGGCTATGATTCCAGGAGTTTCCAGAAGTGGAGCCAGCATCGTGGGAGGAATGTCTCAAAAACTGACCCGAACTACAGCTGCCGAATTCTCCTTCTTTTTAGCAGTTCCTACCATGTTTGGAGCTACCGCTAAAAAATGTTACGATTATTACAAAGACGGTTTTGTATTAACAGACGAGCAAACTAATTTATTAATTATTGGTAATGTAATTGCTTTTATTGTAGCGCTTTTAGCTATTAAAACTTTCATTGGGTTTTTGACAAAAAACGGATTTAAGGTTTTTGGTTATTACCGAATAATTGCTGGAATCATCTTGTTATTGATTCACCTTTTCATCCACCCGCTTAGCATATTATAATGACAACTGAAGAATATTTAGAAGGACAAATTTTACTGATAGACAAACCTTTACAATGGAGTTCGTTTCAAGCTGTCAATAAATTAAAATACCTATTGATTAATAAAGTTGGACTTCCAAAAAAGTTCAAAATTGGTCATGCAGGAACTTTAGATCCATTAGCTAGCGGACTCTTATTAATTTGCACTGGAAAGTTTACCAAAAGAATCGCCGAACTTCAGGGTCAAGCCAAAGAATACACAGGTACTTTTTACATTGGAGCCACTACTCCATCCTACGATTTAGAAACTGAAATTGACGCTACTTTTCCAACAGCACATATTGATGAAGCCTTAATTCACGAAACCGTGAAACAGTTTTTAGGCGAAATTGACCAAAAACCACCAATTTTTTCTGCCATTAAAAAAGACGGAAAACGCTTGTACGAGCACGCTCGAGCAGGTGAAGAAGTCGAAATTGCCAGCAGAAAAACTACCATCCACGAATTTGAAATTACCCGAATTGCACTTCCTGAAATCGATTTCAGAGTGGTTTGCAGCAAAGGTACATACATTCGCTCACTGGCTTTTGATTTTGGAAAAGCCATGAATTCAGGTTCGCACTTAACTGCGTTGAGACGAACAAAAATTGGCGATTTCGATGTGAAAAATGCTATTGATGTTACCTTGTTTGAAGAGTCAATTATTTCAAAATAATCATACAATGACTCCAATAAAAACTTTATTATTTCTAGTATTTCTTTCAGGAAGTCTTTTGGCACAAGACAAAAAAATCACATATACTCAATTTGATGTCACAATAGCTTTCACTGGAAATCCTGACGAAGACGAAGTAAACCAATACAACAACGAAAAACAAGCTTTTTTTATACCTGATGGACTGGGAACAAAATTTGGTTATGGATTACATCATAAAAAATGGATAGCACTTGGAATTCATAGTGGATTGAACTGGGATTGGTCTAATAAATTAGTTGTTACTCCTGTTTTTGCTAATTTTAGATTAAGTCCAAAAATAATTGATGAAACAAGAATCACATTACAACTTGGACTGGGCAAAGCTATTGCATTAGGTCGTGGCAACTTAATTGGTGATTATAAAAAAATCAGTCTTGGGATACAAAACGACGATAATATTTTATTTTTTATTGAATTAAACCATTATGCGTTGCCCATTAACAATCAAAGAAATTCGGGAAATGTTAGTTTGGGATTATCTTTAATAAGCTTTTAGAATTATTCCTTTCTGTTTCCTTACCCAGTAACACATAAAACACCATCAAATGTTACTCATTTTCAACAATCTCCCGATCTAAATCCTGCATCATATCCATAATTTCTGCTTGGATAGTATTTCCCTTATCATGCAAGTACCACAATTGCAATTCGGTTTTTATGGTTTCATCCAGAACACCATGTTCTTTTTTATAATTCAAAATAAGATCAGTCGCTCCTTTTGGTCTTGGTCCCCAATGCGCTAATGCTCCAGATGTTTCCTTATTAATAACAATCAACTTAGGAATGGCTCTTCCTTTATTCGTTAAAAAATGATCCATCAATTCTAAATTTTCATCTCTAAACACAATTCTAAGATCAATTTTTCCCTCAGCAGCTTGGCTCATTTTATCAAAAATAGGCAACAATTGTGCTGCATCTCCACACCAACCTTCAGAAATTACTAACCAGATAAACTCGTTGTTTAATGACTTAAGTTTACTGCTGTATTCATCAGAAATTTTCATCGTCTTGTCTAAACGATTCATACGAGTTTCGTTTAGATTACTATAATTTGTTAATTCTTCAGATTGTTCGTTTCCTGTTGATTTTCCTTCTCTTAATAAATCGGTAACTAATTTTCTATATTCTGGATAAGAATGACTGTTAAATAAAGCATGGGCAATTGACTGTATCATGTTGTTTGAATGTTTTGAGTAAAGTTAGAATAAATAAATGGTACATTACAAAAGCTATGGAGATTTTACATTTCTTTCTAAAAATTCGAATAGTGCCAAATTCAGTCAATGCGATTGGATGATTTAACCTAAAGAATTGAGTATCTACAGCACTTTTGAAACCAATAAGATTAAAATGGATACTATTTTCAACTTGGGTTACCAAGCGGCCAAATACAGTTACGAAAACAAAATTTATAAAATTTAAGTCACCCTATTTCAGAAAAAAAGAATATCCCTATATTTGCACCAATCAACGCAACAAAGACATGAAATACAAAAGAATTCTTCTAAAATTAAGCGGTGAAGCTTTAATGGGAGACCGTCAATATGGAATAGATCCTGTAAGATTAGCTGAATATGCTGAAGAAATCAAAAAAGTGCATTCCAAAGGAGTAGAAATTGCCATTGTAATAGGTGGAGGAAACATCTTTAGAGGAGTTGCAGGGGCAAGCAACGGAATGGACAGAGTACAAGGAGATTACATGGGAATGCTTGCTACGGTTATTAACGGAATGGCATTGCAAGGTGCGCTGGAAGAAAAAGGCATGAAAACGCGTTTGCAAACAGCCTTAAAAATGGAGTCTATTGCTGAACCTTATATCAAAAGAAGAGCTGATCGTCACTTGGAAAAAGGAAGAATCGTGATTTTTGGAGCTGGAACAGGAAATCCTTATTTCACTACTGATACAGCCGCTGTTTTACGTGGAATTGAAATCAATGCCGACGTAATCCTAAAAGGAACTCGCGTAGATGGAGTATATGATTGTGATCCAGAAAAAAATGCTTCGGCAGTAAAATTTGATTTCATCTCTTTTGATGATGTAATCAAAAAAGGATTAAATGTAATGGACACAACTGCTTTTACATTAAGTCAAGAAAACAAATTACCTATTCTAATTTTTGACATGAACCAAAGCGGAAATCTGGAAAGAATCTGCGACGGTGAAAACGTAGGTACTGTAGTAAATATATAGTTTACAGTGTTCAGTTGTCAGTTTGCAGTTAGCACTGATTACTGAACAGTGAATACTGAACACTAAATAATAAAAAAATGACTGAAGAAATTGAATTTATATTAGATAGCACGCAAGAATCAATGGAAGGTTCTATTGCTCACTTAGAAAAAGAATTTCTAAATATTCGTGCTGGAAAAGCATCTCCTGCTATGTTAGGAAGTGTTTTTGTAGATTATTACGGTTCGGCTACACCATTAAACCAAGTAGCAAAAATTAGCGTTCCTGATGCTAGAACCATCACTTTGCAACCTTTTGAAAAAAACCTGTTGCATACTATTGAAAAAGCGATCATGGTAGCTAATATTGGGTTTAACCCAATGAATAATGGTGATATTATCATTATTAGTGTACCACCTTTAACAGAAGACCGCCGTCGTGAATTAGCAAAACAAGCTAAAGCCGAGGCTGAAGATGCAAAAATAGGAATTAGAAACGCTAGAAAAGATGCCAATACGGATATCAAAAAACTAGAAAAAGACGGAACTTCGGAAGACATTTGTAAAAGTGCCGAGGAAGAAGTTCAAACTTTGACTAATACGTATATCAAAAAAATAGATGAACTTCTTGTTGCAAAAGAAGCCGAAATCATGAAAGTATAACTTTTCAGGAAACATACTTTTAAATCCGTTTGGTTTTACTATTTCTAACTTTTTAGAAACAGTAAAACCAAACGGATTTTTTATTCTTACTTTTGCGATACCAAAACGAGTTTACAAGCGTTTTGATACAAACATTCACCATGAAGCAGCTTTTTTTGTTATTCTTTTTCACGCTTTCGCTTCAAGCGCAATTTCAAATTAATGGAATTGTAAAAAATACTAACTCTAACGAAGTTTTGCCCTTTGCTACAATTACTACCGACATCGGCAATTATAGCATTACTGATGTAGATGGAAAATTCAGCATAACTTCCAGTACTCCTATTTCTTTTTTTATTGTTTCTTACATTGGCTACACCAAAACCAAAATTAACATTCAAAAAAATACTCCTTTTTACAATGTATCCTTAACACAAACAACCGACAATCTCAATGAAGTTGTCATTAATACCGAAAATGCTGCCCTAGCTATTATCAAAAAAACCATTGCGCTAAAAGACAACAACAATCCGCAAAAAAGACTCAAAAGCTTTGAATTTAAAACTTATAATAAATTAATCGTTTCTGCTAATCCCGATTCGATTTCTGGAAAAATTGACTCTATTATTGTTCGAAAAACTAAAAAAGGAATCTATTATAAAATTGATTCCACCAACTATAAATTTAAAAACACGGTCAACAAACGCCATTTGTTTCAAACCGAAAAAGTATCTCAATTTCAATTTGGCGACAACAAATTAAAAGAGACTATTTTAGGAACTAAAATGGCGGGTTTAAAACAACCGTTATATGAAATTCTAGCTTTTAATTTGCAATCGTTTTCTATCTATGAACCCAAATACGAACTTTTTGAAACTAAATACAACAGCCCAATTGCCGATAATTCATTAAAAGAATACAATTACAAACTACTTGATACAGTAGCTATAGCGGGAAGGAATTCCTACATGATTTACTTTAAAAACAAAAAGAAAAGTAAAGCCAAAGGTCTTGAAGGAATCTTATACATTGACGAAAACAATTATGCGATTGCTAAGGCGATTGTGCGTATTAGAGGTTTGCTTGACATTAGTGCCAACCATGATTTTGAATATTTTGCTGACGAAAACATCTGGTTTCCTATTCATAAAGACTTCCAAATTATCAAAGGGAAAAACGATGATGATATTAAAATTTTTGGTGGAACCATCCAGTTTGATGGCGATATGGAACAAGATCTTAGCGCCAGAAAAAAACAACCTTCGGATTATATTTATTTACGTTCTGAAAGTCATAATTTTGATATCCAAAACAACAAAAATGTCAAAATTCCAAATCCGTTTTATGCCGTTGAAATTGAAAAAAACGCTTTGAATAAGGAAGAATCTTTTTGGGAAACTTTCAGAAAAGACAGCATTGATATTCGAACAAAAAAAACCTACAGCGATTTAGACAGTATTGCCATCAGAAAAAAAATTGCAAATCGCCTTCAATTTGGCAAAAAAATCATCAACGGCTACCTTCCAATTGCTTTTTTTGATTTGGATATGCGAAAATTTTTCAGCTATAACAATTACGAAGGTTTCCGTTTGGGATTAGGAGGTGTAACTAATGAACGACTTTCAAAAGATTTTAGGATTGAAGGATATACCGCTTATGGTACAAAAGACGGTGCATTCAAATACAACATTGGAGCTGCTGTAAAAGTGGACAAGCAAGCAAATTCCTGGCTAGGTGTTTCTTATACTGATGATGTTAAAGAGATTGCAAGTACTTCTTTTTTAATCGAAAAAAAGCCATTCAAAATATACGATCCCCGACCTATTAACATCAGTACTTTTTACAATTATGTGAGTTGGAAAAGTTATTTTGAAACCAAACAAATTCCAAAAACAGAGAGTGTTTGGGAACTGGCTCACGCCGAAGTAGAACCAAAATTTAATTACACGTTTCTTCAAAACGACAAATTGTACACTTCTTACACCATGACTACCGCAATGGCATCCTTACAATGGAATCCTTTTAGCGATTTTATGCAAACGCCTACAGGACGAATTGAAATTGAAAAACGATTCCCTAAATTTACTTTTCAATACACCCAATCCTTAGGTCGATTATGGGATAACGATTTTGATTTTAGCAAATTTGATTTCAAAACCGAATATGAAAAGAAATACTTAAATGGTCAGAAAACGTCTTTGTTGTTTCAAGCTGGTTATGCTTTGGGCGATGTTCCTCTAACGCATTTATACAATACGTCTCCCAACAATATTACCAAGGAAACCATAAGGCAAAGAATCACTTTTAGTGGAAAAAACAGTTTTGAAACTATGTTTTTCAATGAGTTTTTCTCGAATAAATATGCTTTATTCCAATTCAAACATGGTTTTAACCGCGTAACTTTATTCAAAAAAATAAAACCTTCACTAGTTATTGTAACCCGAATGGCTTGGGGAAATTTAGAACATCCTGAGCAACATTTAGGATTGGGTTTTAAAACATTAGAAAAAGGTTTTTTTGAATCAGGTATCGAACTCAATCAAATTTTTAACGGCTTAGGATTAACTACTTTTTTCCGTTACGGACCGAATCAATTGCCTAAAATTGAAGACAATATAGCCGTGAAATTAAGTTATGTATTGAATTTAGGGTTTTAGAATACAGATTAACGATTTTTGATTTTTTAGTATATAAAAATCAATTCGTTTTTTTGTAGAAACCTACACATCTGAAATGCTTCGCCAGTTCGCTATCGCTCGGGTCAAAAATCGTTAATTAAAAATCTGCTATCATCTTTAAGGTTTTATAATTAAAACAGAAGAAACATCTACCAGCCAATTTGTATCAGCATCAATAATGTATTTCCAACTTTCTAAACTGATAATCATTAAATTCTGATTGTCTAAAAACTCTTTTTTAACGGTTCTATCGTGCATAATCATAATATGATTTGGTGCAATTTGCTCTATAGAACGAATCGTTTCCTGCATATCACGACTGTTTTTTACTTCGCCGATAGCGTCTAAAACCGTGATTTGGGAGCCATTATTGTTTATTAATTTTTTTGCATATTCCATTAAAAAGATATCGTCTTTATTGAAAATCGGTATAAAAACCTGATCGATTTCTTCTAAATCTTTATCAATAAAAATCCCAACAGGCATTTTACTTTTGGCAATAATATGACGTGTACTTTCATCAAAAGGTGAATTTTTAAATAAACCTTCTTTTCCAGTAAACTTATCTATCAATCGATCAGGATTTACAATTTGAGTAGTAAAACCTAGAATTTTCCCTAGTAAAGTTCCATCAAAAATAGACTGTCCCAAACCTATTAATAATAAATCGTATTCTCCATGATTAGCAGTATCAACAATATCAGTATCAATATCATTACTTACTTTAAAAACACTCACCATATTTTGCTCCAAACGTTCCGACTCTTTAACAACAGGCGCTAACATTTTTCGTTCATGATCTTTCACATCAAAGGAGTGTATTTCTGTACTTAAAGAAAGATGCACCCCTGTAACAATTGAATTTTCCGATTGTTTTTTCACTAAACTGTTGGCAATTTTCAACAATTTCTTTCCCTTTTCGGGAGTAGAAAATGAAAATAAAATCTTGTATTTGCTTTTACTACTAATTTCCTGAGGAACTATTGTTGCTTTATTTTTAAAAATAAAATCAATAAAATCTAAGGCTGGTCCTGTCATAAAAGTGGTTACTAATGCCATGATCACCATCATAGTAAAAATTTCTGTAGACAAAACGCCTAAATCATATCCAATATTTAAAACTACTAATTCCATTAAACCACGCGTGTTCATCAAAGCTCCAATAGCTAAACTATCTTTCCAGCTCTGCCCTACAAATTTGGCAGCTAAAGCACTACCAAAGAATTTCCCCACCACAGCAACTGCAATAATAATGGCAGTCACTTTCCATAAATAAGGGTCGTTTAACAAACCTATTTGTGTACGTAAACCTGTAAAAACAAAAAACAATGGCAGCAAAACTATGATGGAAACGTCTTCTACTTTTTCGATAAAAATATTTCTAAACTTATTATTTTCTGGCATAATTGCTCCAGCTAAAAATGCGCCAAACAAAGCGTGAATTCCAATCAATTCAGATGCATACGCCGAAAACAAAAGGGTAATAAAGAAGATAGCGACTACGGGTTTATTTAAACTTTCACGCGTTGAATTTAAATCGCCCACACGTTTTAAAAACGGACGCACTATTTTCAACATCACAATTACATATAAAATTGCCAATCCAATTACGTACAAAGCACTAGTAAACGAACCCGCTTTTACAATAGCAATTACTACAGCCAGAATACACCAAGCGGTAATATCATCGGCAGCTGCACAGGTAATGGCAATGGTTCCCAGTTTGGTTTTTTGCATTTCTCTTTCTTGTACAATTCGAGCTAGAACTGGAAATGCGGTAATACTCATGGCAATACCCAAAAACAATCCAAAAGAAGAAAATTCAACTCCCATTGGTGCAAAAATCGGATAGATAAAGTAAGCCAAAGTCAATCCTAAGGCAAATGGAATAACAATACTGGCATGACTAATTACAACAGCATCATGGGCTTTATTTTTAAGCACTTTTAAATCCAATTCCATTCCGATTACAAACATGAAGAATATCAATCCTATCTGGCTCAAAAACTGTAAGTTTCCTAAAGATGCTGCAGGAAATAAGAGAGCTGAAAATTCAGGAAAATACATTCCAACCAATGAAGGTCCTAAAACAATTCCAGCAATCATTTCACCAATTACTGAGGGTTGCCCAATTTTTCTAAAAAACCAACCAAACAAACGAGCTACTAAAATAATAGTTACAATTTGAGCCAATAAAATCGCTAACGGATGTTGTAAATTATCAACCATAGAATGTAAAAAATCATTCCAATGATTACTTTCTGTACTTTTAGGAACAATTCCCCGACCTACTTCAAGCGAAGGCCCCATTGAAATTAACCAATATATTAAAGCAGTAAAACCACCAATAACTGTAATGTAAAACAAAGAGTTTTTAATATTATTCATAACCCGTTTTTTAATTTATTGGGCAAATATCAGAAGTGATTTTCAAGTGAAAAAGTAATTTTAAACCTAATTTTAAATCTATGTAACAAGTGGGGAAAACTTTGTAATAAGTTATATTTTTATCTTTCTCAAAAAGTCGGCACGATAGGTTTCACTTAATAATAATGTGCTGTTTTTTTCATTTCCATCTACATAATGCAAAACAATTTCATTATGATTGAAGAATTTAATTGCTTTAACGGCTACAATTTCTTTCTTGTTTACACGACAAAAATGGGCTTCTGGTAGTTCTTTTAAAAGCGTATCGAAGTTAATGTTTTTCAAATTCAACAAACTCCCATCAGTCAAAAGCACCGTTTTATCACGGCTATCTACCAAAGCAGTTTTGATGTATAGAATTTGATTGAAATACAATAGACTCTTTCCTTTATCAGTATTTAATTGAATAAATCTCTTTACATTAGTTGCGCTATTATAACGTTCAAAGGCTTTTAAAATCGTTTTTTGCAAACGCTCTAATTTTACTGGTTTTGTAATATAATCGACTGCATCTATAGTAAAAGCATCGGCAGCATAATCTTTGTATGCTGTACAAAAAACAACCATTTTATCTTGTAATAAACTGGCTAAATGCAAGCCGTCGATTCCTGGCATTTCGATATCTGTGATTAATAGATCAAAATCGAGATTGGGAATTTCGGCCAAAAGTTTTTCAGGATTATTAAACGTTTTTACAATTTCTACTTCAGGAATTTGTTCACAAAGCATTTTCAGGTACGTTAATCCAGGTAACTCATCATCTAGAAGCAAGCATTTCAGTTTTGTATTCAAGCAGATTAATCTTTAAGTGGGCAATATAAATATCGTTTTCTATGAATTTTTCGAGTTTGAAATTATTCTTATAAATAATTCGCAAGCGATGTTCTAAAGTAGCGTTTCCAATACCGCTTCGTTCTTTTTTTAATACTTTTTTATTCGAAATTTTATTCGAAACCGTCATTGAGAAAACATTGTCCTTAAACTCAAAAAGAACTGAAATAAAAGCATCCGAACTTTGCAAATCGGCATGCTTAAAAGCGTTTTCAATCAAATCGATAGAAATTAACGGAGCTAACAAAGGTTGCTCGTACAATTTCTCATCTGAATTGATTTTGGTTTTTATCTTTAATTCGAAAAGCGGACTGATTTTGATTTTGTTGATTTCGATTAAATTAAGCGCAAAATCAATTTCTTCTTTTGCAGTAACATGTTTTTTCTTGCTTTCATACAAAATATAATCCAACACATTCGCTAGTTTATCCATAGCAAAGTAGGTTTGATAAGCATGGGATTGTATCGAATTTAAAATATTCTTGAAAAGGTGTGGATTTAGTTTAGCTTCTAATGTCTCTAATTGCAAATCATTGACTTTCATTTCGAGTTCATAAAAACTTTTTTTAGCATCATTTTTTTCCTTTCTGGCAAGTACTAACTGATAGATCATAAAACCAATAATGACTATTAGAAGTAAAATGATAATTATAAAAACAAAAGTTACGTTATCGCTTTTTTGCATAATCTATTTCGGCTCGATTTATTAATGACTCGACACAAATTTCAACCCAATTATGGATGCAATAAGTGTTACTATAAAAAATAATCGCCAAAAAGTAGCGGGTTCTTGAAATACAAAAATCCCAACTATAACGGTACCCACAGCTCCAATTCCTGTCCAAACCGCATAAGCCGTTCCAATAGGTAATTCTTGAGTGGCTTTGTACAATAAAAACATACTTATGGTTAAACTCAATAAAAAACCCAACATCCAATAGGCCGATTCCATTCCTGTTGTTTCTTTAGCTTTTCCTAAACAAGAAGCAAAAGCAACTTCAAACAAACCTCCTATTATCAACAATACCCAACTCATTTTCTTTATGATTTTATAATTAAAACAGATGAAACATCTACAAGCCAATTTGTACGGGCATCAACAATACCTTTCCAACTTTCTAAACTAATTAGCATTAAATCTTGTTGTTTGAAAAAAGCAGAATTCAATTCTTTTTCTTTAACAACAGTGATATTGTTTGGAAATTGTTGCAGCAAAACTGCCACAGCACTTTGTATTACAAAATTATTTTTCAAAAGACCATTCATATCTAAAATATTGATTTTAGAATTGTTGTTGTAAATCATTTTTTGAACATAATCAATCAAAGCGGCATCATCTGATTTTAATATGGGTACAAAAACCTGATTCATTTTTTCAAAATCATTGTCTATTAGAATTCCTAGAGGCGTTTTGGTCTTGGCTACAATTTGTCTGGTTCTTTCATCAAAAGGGGAGTTTTCAAACAAACCTTCTTTTCCTTTGAACTTATCAATCAATCGATCGGGATTGATTATTCGAGTAGTAAAACCGATTACTTTGCCCAGTAAACTTCCTTCAAAAATAGATTTTCCTACACCTACTAAAAGCAAATCGTAGTCTCCAGTATTAGCTACCTCAGCAATTTCGGTTTCGATATCATTGGTTACTTTAAAAACAGTAAGCAACTTAACTCCTAAGTGGTTGGATTCATCAAAAATAGGTTCAAAAGTTTCTCGCTCAATTTCTTCCACGTTAAACGAATGCAATTCGTCACTTTGAGACAAGTGCATCGCAGTAATTACCGATGCGGTTTTTTGTTTCTTGGTCAAACTATTCGCTAAACGCAACAACGATTTTCCTTTTTCGTTACTTCCAAAGGAGATTAGAATTCGGTATTTATCCTCCTCAACAGTTTCTACGGACTCAGTTTGGCTTTTATTTTTGAAAATAAAATCAAGCAAATTCAATGCTGGGCCGGTCATAAATGTAGTTACTAATGCCATGATAACCATCATTGTAAAAACTTCTGGCGTTAACACTTTTAACTCTAAACCAATGTTCAGAACAATCAATTCCATTAATCCCCGGGTATTCATCAAGGCACCAATAGTTAAACTATCATGCCAATTTTGCCCCACAAATCGAGCCGCAAGCGCACTTCCTAAAAATTTACCTATGACAGCTACGGCAATAATTGCCCCTGTCACCTTCCACAAATAAATATCATTAATCAAACCTACCTGTGTATGCAATCCTGTAAAAACAAAAAATAACGGAAGCAACAAAATAACCGAAACATCTTCTACTTTTTCGATAAATATCATTCTGAATTTAGCAATATCAGGCATAATGGCTCCCATCATAAAACCACCAAATAGCGCATGAATTCCAATAACTTCGGTAGCATAAGAAGAAATAATCAACAATAAAAAGAAAATAGCCATTACAGGTTTTCCTATATTTTCCTTTTCGGCATAGAGATCACCTATTCGTTTCAAGAACGGTTTTACAATAAAAAGCATTGCCAAAACATACACCAAAGCCAACGAAATAACATAGAGTGAACCCACAAAATCGCCCGCTTTAACAATAGCAATTACCACTGCCAGCAAACACCAGGCAGTAATATCATCGGCGGCGGCACAGGTAATTACAATAGCGCCCAGACGGGTTTTATGAATACCTCTTTCTTGTACAATTCGAGCCAAAACAGGAAAAGCCGTAATACTCATGGCAATACCCATAAAAAGGCTAAAAGAAAGAAATTCAACTCCCTCAGGAGCAAACTGATTGTACACAAAATAAGATAAACCAATTCCCAGAGCAAAAGGAAAAACTATACTAGCATGACTAATAACAACTGCTTCGCTAGCCTTGTTTTTCAAAACTTTTATGTCTAATTCCATCCCAATAACGAACATAAAGAGAATCAAACCTATTTGGCTCAAAAACTTTAAATTCCCTAAAGATTCCACAGGAAATAATGCGGCTGAGAATTCTGGAAAATACATTCCTACTAATGAGGGGCCAAGAACAATTCCGGCAATGATTTCCCCAATGACGGTGGGCTGACCAATTTTTTTAAAAAACCAACCAAAAATTCGTGCCGTAAAAACAATCATCACTATTTGTGCCAATAAAATAGCCAAAGGATCTTGAAAATTATGCAACATTGAATTTACAAAATCACCGAAAGAATCATTTTGGGAATTGACTACAATATTGGATTTCTTTAATTCGAGTAATTTTCCTTTATTCATAATCCAATAAATCAATACCGAAAAACCTCCCGTAACTCCTAAATAAAAAAGTGTATTCTTATATTTTTTTAAAAACATAGCCTAAAAAATAATGGATTGAAATGCTACACAAAGATGCTAAATTCTTTTATAGAATTTACATCCGCAAAATTAACTTTCAAGCTAAAAAACAACACATAAAAACACTAAAATTGTTTTAAAATTTACAAAAAAACTACTCCTTTCCTTTGGTTTTTAATACATTTGCAGCCATTTTAAAACCCTTATGAAAAAAAAATTAAAAGTGGGATTCTGGGAATTTGTTGCCCGAATTGTACTTAAAAACAAAATAGCGATACTAGGACTTATTTTTCTAATAACTCTTTTCTTAGCTTTTCAATGGAAAAACATCCGATTTTCATTTACCGAAGCCAACTTACTTCCTGACAATAATATCGTTAACACAGAATACAACGCCTTTTTAGACAAATTTGGCGAAGAAGGAAACTTGATTATTGTAGGTGTTAAAGACAATGCGCTTTTTACACCAAAGGTTTTCACTGCTTGGAACAAATTGATGACGGAATTTAAATCGCAAAAACAAATTGATTTAATAGTCTCTGTTAGTGATTTAAAAAAATTACAAAAAAATGAAGCCATAGAAAGCTTCGAATTAGTGCCTTTTGTTGACCAAAACAAAGTTATTGATCCGGCTTATCTTACTAGTATCAAAAAAGATTTATTCAAAAACATGCCTTTTTATGAAGGCTTGCTTTTTAATAATGACGGCACTATTCGCTCTGCCATTTACATGGACAAGAAAATTGTAAATACTGCGGCTCGAAAAGATTTTATTCTAAACGAATTTATCCCAAAAATTGAAGCTTTCGAAAAAGAAACAGGAATTGACTTGCGAGTTTCGGGAATGCCATACATTAGAACGCTAAATGCAAAAAGTATTACCGATGAAATCAGTCTGTTTATCGGCGCTTCATTACTAATTACTTCACTAATTTTCTTTTTCTTTTTCCGATCGTTCCGTGCTACTTTAATTTCGATGCTAATTGTTATTATTGGTGTGATGTGGACTTTTGGATTATTGGGTTTATTCCATTTCGAAATTACCGTACTTACCGCTATTGTTCCTTCATTAGTGATTGTAATTGGGATTCCAAATTGTATATTTTTGACCAATAAATACCAACAAGAATATCGTGCTCACGGAAACAAAGCGCGTGCTTTGCAAAGAGTTATTACCAAAGTAGGAACGGCTACTTTAATGACCAACCTAACTACTGCGGCAGGTTTTGCTACTTTTATTATTACTCAAAGCGAATTGTTAAAAGAATTTGGTATTGTTTCTTCATTGAGTATTATTTGTTTATTCTTTTTATGTCTAATTGTAATTCCAATTTATTACAGCTACCAGCCCGCTCCTAAAGACCGTCATCTGGAACATCTAAGTCGAAATTATACCAAAACATTCATTACTTGGATAGAAAAAACAGTAAAATACAACCGACGTTATGTCTATATGGTTGCCCTCTTTTTATTCATAATTAGTAGTATTGGTGCTTTAAAAATTCAAACTTCGGGGAGTTTAATTGAAGATATGCCTAAAAAAACAGGCTTCTATCAGGACATTCTTTTTTTCGAAAAAGAGTTCAACGGAGTAATGCCGCTAGAAATTACTATTGATACACAAAGAAAAAAAGGAGTTATGAAACTTTCGACCATGAAAAAAATGGACGAATTACATAAAACTATTGAAGAAATCCCTGAATTATCTAAACCTATTTCGATTCTAAATTTGGTTAAATATTCCAAACAAGCTTATTACAATGGAAATCCTGACTATTACGATTTGCCTACTTCGCAAGAACAAAGTTTTATTTTAGGTTATGCTAAAAATGCAACTAAAGACAGTAAAGAAAATATTATGAAAAGCTATGTAGATAGTACGGGTCAAGTGGCACGTGTTACTACCTTTATGAAAGACATTGGCACAGGAAACATGGCTAAAATAGAAGACCAACTTTGGTCCAAAATCAATACTATTTTCCCAAAAGACCGCTATAAAGTTGTGATGACAGGAAAAGCTTTAGTTTTTGAAAAAGGAACTAAATATTTATTAGACAATTTGGTCAGTTCTATTCTATTTGCTATTTTATTGATTTCACTATTGATGGTTTTCATGTTCCGCTCGTTCAAAATGGTGGTGGTATCTTTAATTCCAAATTTACTTCCCTTGATGATTACGGCTGGGTTGATGGGTTATTTTGGCATTCCATTAAAACCTTCTACCATCTTAGTATTTAGTATTGCATTTGGACTTTCGGTAGATGACACCATTCATTTTTTGGCACAATACCGTCAGGAATTAACAAACAATAACTGGAGGATAAAAAAATCTGTTTTTGCTACCATCAAAGAATCTGGCATTAGTATGTTTTATACTTCTGTGGTATTATTTGCTGGTTTTTCTGTTTTTATGCTATCTGATTTTGGAGGAACCGTCGCTCTTGGAGGATTAATAGCCGTTACATTAGCCTTTGGAATGTTATCTAATTTAATGTTATTGCCGGCCTTAGTTTTAACCTTAAACAAATCATTAGCTAATGAACAGGAATTTATTGAACCAAAAATTGATGTTTTAGATCATCACGATGAATTAGAAGACAAATATGAATATAAAAAAAATTAAATTAAAATGGCAATAGATCAACACGTTACATTGGTAAACAAGTATATAGAAAAAACAATCGATTTTGGTTTTGAATTCGCACCAAAATTTGTAGGCGGAATTATAGTCCTAATAATTGGTTTGTGGTTTACAGGAATGGTTACTAAAGCTGTAGGGCGCTCATTAGAGAAATCAAAAATTGATCAATCACTTGTTCCTTTCTTAAAAAGTTTGACAAATATTACCTTGAAAGTTTTGATTGTTATTACGGTAATGGGGATTATTGGTATCCAAATGACTTCGTTTGTGGCTATTTTGGGTGCGGCTGGTCTTGCCGTAGGTATGGCATTATCAGGAACGCTTCAAAATTTTGCCGGAGGAATTATAATTTTAATTCTAAAGCCATTTAAAATTGGTGATTTTATAGAAGCACAAGGATTTACGGGAACTGTAAAAGAAATTAGCATTTTTTCGACTATGTTGAATACTCCCGATAAAAAATTAGTCATTATTCCTAATGGACCGCTTTCAACAGGTGCTTTAATTAATTATTCGGCTGAGCCTACACGACGAGTGGACTGGACATTTGGGATTGCTTATGGCGATGATGTAGAGAATTTCAAAAGAGCCCTTAATGATTTTATTGCCCAAGACGACAGAATTTTAAAGGATCCTGCTCCTTTTATGGGACTTTCGGCACTGGCAGATAGTTCGGTTAATTTTACGGTACGAGTATGGGTGGATGGTCCTGATTATTGGGACGTATTTTTTGACATGAATGAAAAAGTATATACTAAATTTACGGATTACAACCTTAACATTCCATTTCCGCAAGTGGATTTTAATGTTAGAAACTTCAAATTATAATTTATTTAAAATCTTATCGCAATTGTTTGAACTTCCCTCTCTTATGACGGGAAGTTTTTTTGTTTTACAAACTGAATTCATCAAAAAAACAACATATTTTTTTTCGATAAACAAAAAGATTCTTACCAATACCAAGAATTAGGCAATACTTCTTCACTGAATGGGCTGTTGTGGAAAAAAATCTTATTTTTACTATTGACCATTTAGAAAATCAAAACAAAAATGAGTTTTTACAAACAGGTCTAAACATTTAAACACCACTAATTAGTACAAAAAATAATATGGGACATACCAATTCGGAAAAAGAAAAATTAGCCGTTGCTAATAACTACAAAAATTGGAAAAAATGGGGGCCATATTTGGCCGAAAGACAATGGGGAACTGTTCGCGAAGATTACAGCCAACACGGAGAAGCCTGGGAATTTATTGATCACGAAAAAGCACGCAGCAACGCCTACAGATGGGGAGAAGAAGGAATTGGTGGTTTTTGCGATTCCAGAGAGATTTTATGTCTGGCTCCTGCCTTTTGGAATGGTAAAGATCCTATCTTGAAAGAACGATTATTTGGTTTGACCAACAATCAGGGAAACCATGGCGAGGATGTTAAAGAACTCTATTTTCATCAGCTTTCTACACCTACACATACTTACAATAAATACCTTTACAAGTATCCACAAAATGAATTTCCTTACAGCGATTTAGTCAACAACAATAGACGAAGTCGAGAAGAAACCGAATTTGAACTACTTGACAGCAATGCCTTTAAAGACAATGCTTATTTTGATTGTTATATCGAATATGCCAAAGCTGGTATTGATGATATTTTGATGAAAATTACCGTGGTTAATAGAGCTTCAACTGATGCCAGTATCCACGTTTTGCCACATATTTGGTTTCGGAATTTTTGGAAGCACAACACCAGACATCCACGACCTAATATGGAATCGGTTGCTAATAATGCGATACTTACCAAAAGCAGCAGAAATGGAGACTACTACTTCTATCATGAACAGGGCGAACAGCTATTTTGTGAAAATGAAACCAATAACGAGCGCATTTATAAGTTTGCTAACGAATATGAATATGTCAAAGACGGTATTAACAATCACGTTGTAAACGGAGCACCAACGGTAAATCCAAACAAAATTGGGACTAAAGCAGCCATTTGGTACAAATTAGACTTAAAAGCAGGCGAAGAAAAAAGCATAAATCTCCGTTTAAGTAATGTTGCCTTAGAAAACCCTTGGGTCGATTTTGAAATGTTATTTGACCAAAAAAAACAGGAATGTGAAGCTTTTTATAATGAAACCATAAACGAAAAAATCCCCGAAGCACATCGCGCAATTGCAAAAAGTGCTTTTTCAGGTTTGTTGTGGACGAAACAGTTTTACTATTTCAATATCCACAAATGGCTGTTTGGTGGAACCGAAGAAACACCAGCAAACAGAACGAATCCGCGTAATTTTAGTTGGCAACACCTTAATAACCGACACATTATTTCCATGCCCGACAAATGGGAATATCCTTGGTATGCGGCTTGGGATTTGGCTTTTCACATGGCGTCATTTGTAGAAATAGATCCTTATTTTGCTAAACAACAATTGCTGTTAGTTTTGCAAGAAAGCTACATGCACCCTAACGGTCAAATTCCTGCTTACGAATGGAATTTTAGCGATGTAAATCCACCTGTTCATTCCTGGGCAGTTTGGCATGTTTACGAAAAAGACAAAGTTCGTACTGGCAAAGCCGATACTCCATTTCTGGAAAAAGCATTCCAAAAACTGCTTATCAATTTCACCTGGTGGGTGAATCAAAAAGACACCAGTGGCACCGACTTATTTGAAGGTGGATTTTTAGGATTGGACAACATTGGGGTTTTCGACCGCAATCACATGCCGGAAGGAATTAAGAAAATGCAACAGGCCGATGCGACGAGTTGGATGGCGATGTTTTCGTTAAATATGCTTCGAATGTCGCTCGAATTGGCAAAAACCAACAAAATCTACGAAGAAGTATCTGCTAAGTTTTTCAGACACTTTTTAAATATTGCCTGGGCGATGCACCACATTGGTAAAAAAGACATTTCACTTTGGGACGACGAAGACAATTTCTATTATGATGTTGTCGAAATGTCAAATGGTAAAACGGAGCGTTTGAGAGTTCGCTCATTAGTGGGTGTAATTCCAATGTTTGCTGTCGAAATCATGCATAAAGATTTATTTGATGAATTAAAAGATTTTAGAAGACGGGCCAACGAAATTATAAGAACACGACCTGATTTAGCTTCGTTGATTTCTAATTTAGACAAAGCTAATGAAGATGGGAATTTTCTATTCTCCATCATGCGTGGTTTCAGGTTAGAACATTTATTAAAACGCTTGTTGGATGAAAACGAATTTTTATCCGAGTTTGGAATTCGTTCGCTTTCTAAGTTCCACAAAGACCATCCCTTTGTTTTTAATAATTCGCACCAAATTCAGTATGAACCTGGCGAAAGTCGTTCGGCTATGTTTGGCGGAAATTCAAACTGGCGAGGCCCTATCTGGATGCCATTGAATTATATGATCATTCAATCATTGCGAAAATATTACACTTTTTACGGTCCAACTTATGTGTATGAATTCCCAACGGGTTCCGGAAACAAGCTAAACCTAAAAGAAATTGCAAACGAACTGAGCAAACGATTAATCAAACTCTTTGAAAGAAACGACGAAGGCAAATTTCAATACCATGCCGACGACCATGAAAAGCATTTTGCCAAAGATGAGCATTTTAGAAACGAACACTTCTTCTATGAATTTTTTGATGGAGACAATGGTAAAGGGCTTGGTGCATCACACCAAACTGGATGGACGGCGCTTATTGCTAATTTAATTTTAGAATTAGAAGACAATAGTTAAATTATAATTTGAGAAAAAAATTAAAATTCTGTCTTGTTTTTAGGAACGAGATGGGATTTTTTTATATTTGAAAATGGCAAACACCATTTTAAAATCAGAAACTCTTCAAAGAAACTCGCCAATATTGTCATCCTGACGAAGGAAGGATCTCCGTTAGAATTTCTACAAAGTATATAAAACAAAATAAGTGACTCAGCTTGTTGAGACCCCTCCTTCCTCGGGATGACAAGTTTGGGATTGTTATACTTTACAAACCTCCGCATTGTAAATTAAATATTCCGTACCTACGGCACTCCAACAAATTACCGTCAATTGTGGATGGATTAAAATCCATCCCTACAAATATGCCGAGCCTACGGCTCTTTGATTTTATCAATGGATAATAATCATTTATTTAAATTCGAAATCCCAAAAGTAAAGTTCCGTAGGAACGGTATGTTTATAGCTCCGTAGGAACGACGCATTTTGTAGCCCCTAAATTTATTTCGGGGAAAATATAATATGCATTAAAAAATTCCGTAGGAACGACACATAAATCTTTGCGAATCTCTGTGCTGTCTTTGTGAAATAACTCATCCCAATATTTTTTTAATGATAAACGATAATTCCAATGCACCCTAGCCCCGATTACTTCACTTAACTTTTATTTCCATAGGAGTTCAGTGAATTTCATTTGAAGCGGCATCCTTTTATCTCGTTTTTAAGAACGAGATAAAAGATATAGCAAATAGCGGGATTAAGCTCCTGAATAGAGTCTTTCTCGCAATGGCAATTACAAACAAATACTTTATATTTGCAACTAAGAACAAGAGGAATTTTAAAATTAACTCTATACACAAAATGAGGCATACCAAAGTTAAAGACCTACTAAATAGTACCACGACGCTTCAGGAAGTAAATGCGAAAGGTTGGGTGAGAACTTTTAGAAACAACCAATTTATTGCTTTGAATGATGGTTCCACCATTAACAACATTCAATGTGTTGTCGATTTTGAGAATACTGCTGACCAAATTCTAAAAAGAATCACTACTGGCGCTGCGGTTTCGGTAACGGGAACTTTAGTTGAAAGTAAAGGATCAGGACAAAAATATGAGATTCAGGTAGCAAAATTAGAAATTCTTGGCGATTCAGATCCTGAGAAATTCCCAATGCAACCCAAAAAACATTCGCTGGAATTCTTGCGTGAAAATGCACATTTGCGTGTAAGAACAAATGCTTTTGGTGCCATAATGCGTATTCGTTCGGTATTGTCGTTTGCGGTGCACAGCTATTTTCAGCAAAAAGGTTTTGTGTATGTAAATACGCCAATTATCACTGGAGCTGATGCTGAAGGTGCTGGAGAAATGTTTCAGGTAACTTCGTTGCCATTGGACAATATGCCAAAAAATGAAGAAGGAAACATTGATTACAAGAAAGATTTTTTTGGAAAACATACTAATTTAACGGTTTCGGGACAGCTGGAAGGCGAAACTTTTGCGATGGCTTTGGGACAGATTTATACTTTTGGACCTACGTTTAGAGCCGAAAATTCGAATACTTCCCGCCATTTGGCTGAGTTTTGGATGATTGAGCCCGAAGTGGCTTTCAATGATTTGGATAACAATATGGATTTGGCTGAAGATTTTATTCAGTACGTAATCAAATATGCTTTGGATAATTGTGGAGACGATTTGAAGTTTTTAGAAGGAAGACTTTTAGAAGAAGAAAAATCAAAACCACAGACGGAAAGAAGCGAAATGACTTTGCTGGAGAAATTGAATTTTGTTTTAGAAAACAATTTCAAACGTGTTTCTTATACCGAAGCCATTGACATCTTGAGAGAATCGACTCCAAATAAAAAGAAAAAATTCAGTTATATTATCAAGGAATGGGGTGCCGATTTACAATCGGAACACGAGCGTTATTTGGTAGAAAAACACTTTAAATGTCCGGTAATTTTGTTTGATTATCCAGCGAATATCAAAGCTTTTTACATGCGTTTGAATGAAGATGGAAAAACCGTTCGCGCGATGGATATTCTTTTTCCGGGAATTGGAGAAATTGTAGGAGGTTCACAAAGAGAAGAACGTTTTGATGTTTTGGTCGAAAAAATGAAAGTCTTAGGAATTGACGAAAAAGAATTATCATGGTATTTAGATACCCGAAGATTTGGTTCAGCAACGCACTCTGGTTTCGGATTAGGATTTGAAAGATTAGTGCTTTTTGTAACCGGAATGTCGAATATTCGTGATGTAATTCCATTTCCTAGAACACCAATGAATGCCGAATTTTAATATAAAGTTGATTTGTAGATTTGGTTATTTGTGGATTTGATTCCAAATAACCAAATAAACGAATAA
This sequence comes from Flavobacterium zubiriense, assembly GCF_041729725.1. Taxonomy (NCBI): domain Bacteria; kingdom Pseudomonadati; phylum Bacteroidota; class Flavobacteriia; order Flavobacteriales; family Flavobacteriaceae; genus Flavobacterium; species Flavobacterium zubiriense. The sequence goes on from NZ_JBCFQL010000003.1 coordinate 219,815, forward strand.
CCAAATAAATAACTATGCTAAAGCAATTCTTAAATTTAAAATTATCTCAGAAATTATCTCCACAGCAAATTCAGCTGATGAAGTTAATTCAATTGCCTACGCAAGCCTTTGAACAACGTCTTTTAGAAGAAATGAATGAAAATCCAGCCTTAGAAACTGGAAAAGATGAAGAAGAATACGAAAAAGACGAATTTGAAAATGATGATTATGATGATTACGAAGATTCTGAAAGTATTGACGCAGACGACATCAACATCGATGAATATCTAAGTGACGATGACACTCCTGATTATAAAACTCAGGCGAATAATTACAGTGATGACGATGAATCCCGCGAATCGCCACTAGCGGCACCTATCAGTTTTCATCAGGATTTAATTAACCAACTCAATACGTTTATCCTAGACGATCACGAAAGAGAAATTGCCGAATTTTTAGTGGGCAGTATTGATGATATGGGTTATATCCGGAGAAGCATTCCTGATATTGTCGATGACATGGCATTTACCCAAGCCATTTATACCGATGAATACATGGTAGAACGCATGTTGCAAATCATTCATCAATTAGAACCTTCGGGTGTGGGCGCTCGCGATTTGCAAGAATGTTTATTGTTACAACTAAAGTACAAAACTCCATCGGATTCAGTTGAATTAGCTGCCGATATTATCGAAAATCAGTTTGATGCTTTTACTAAAAAACATTATGACAAACTGATTCAGAAATACAACATTTCGAATGACCAACTAAAAAAAGCGATTCACGAAATAGAAAAACTGAACCCTAAACCAGGAGGAGGTTTTACTGGAAACAATAAAGTAACCGAAAATGTTGTCCCTGATTTTGCTATTCGAATTATTGAGAATGAATTAGAATTAAGTCTCAACGGAAGAAATGCGCCTTCGTTACACGTTTCTAAGGATTATCAAGAAATGATGCAAACCTACAAGGCTTCAAGGGATAAGTCGAATTCTCAAAAAGAGGCAGTTCAGTTTATCAAACAAAAACTAGATTCGGCAAAATGGTTTATTGATGCTATTAGGCAACGTCAAGAAACTCTATTTGTTACTATGAATGCTATTATGCACTATCAGGAAGAATATTTTCTTGATGGCGACGAGACCAAACTGAAACCCATGATTCTAAAAGACATTGCTGATATTGTGGGTCTTGATATTTCGACTGTTTCTCGTGTTGCCAATAGCAAATATGTAGAAACGCCTTATGGCACAAAACTGATTAAGGAATTTTTCTCGGAAGCCATGAAAAACGATCAAGGAGAAGATGTTTCAACATTAGAAATCAAAAAAATACTTCAAAATATTATTGAAGAAGAAGATAAGAAAAAACCACTTCCTGACGATCAACTAGCCGAATTATTAAAAGAAAAAGGGTATCCTATTGCTCGAAGAACTATCGCCAAATACCGAGAACAACTCGATATTCCGGTAGCAAGAATGAGGAAAAAGATATAAGCACTTTCCGTTTGTTTCGATAACAATAAAGGCTGTTTCAAATTCATGAAACAGCCTTTATTATTATTTTTATAATTGAGAATTATCTAGTTCTTACTACCATCAATAATAGCACCTGTACCTGCACCAACACCTGCACCAGCTAAACCACCAATAATAGCGCCCGTACCCTTTTTTTTGCTAATTATAGCGCCAGTAGCTGCGCCTACACCAGCACCTATAACGGCACCTTTTGCAGTGCTACTCCATTTCTTTCTAGCTGGAGCAGGAGCTGCTTGAGTAGTTTGATTAACAACCACTACTTCTTTTTCATTTGATTGTTGTTTTGCCATTTCTATTTTCATGGAATCAATAGTTTTTTGTTTAACCATTTCCATTTTTATCGAATCAATACTTGTTTGTTTTATTGAATCAATTGTGGCTTGACTATCGTCCATTACTCCTTCTTTATCTGCTTTTTTACAAGATATAATCATTAAAGAAGCTACCATTACATAAATATATTTCATGACTTTTAATTTTAAATATTAATACATCACAAATATACGACCAACACTAGTCAAATTTTTTTATATAATTTCTTTAATTATTTATAAAATTTAAAGAATTATATTTTTGTTTCACCAATCTTATTCTTCATGATTTCTTTGTATTGCCTCAAAGTAAGCCGCCCGACTCAAAGGTTCGTATTCTTCCGTTTCTCCTAATAATACTAATTTGTCGTTGGCTGTTTTTCTAAAACTATAATGCGCTAAATTACCCGTTCTGGTACACACCGCATGTACCTTGGTCACATATTCGGCAGTAGCCATTAAAGCTGGCATGGGTCCAAAAGGATTTCCTTTGAAATCCATATCCAGTCCCGCTACAATAACACGAATTCCTTGGTTAGCTAAATTATTACAAACTGTTACAATTTCGTCGTCAAAAAATTGTGCTTCATCAATCCCAACTACATCACAGCCTTGAGCTAAAATAGCAATATTAGCTGCTGCGGGCACTGGCGTTGAACGAATTTCATTGGCATCGTGAGAAACCACCATATCTTGATGATAGCGGGTATCGACCTCTGGTTTGAAAATTTCTATTTTTTGCTTGGCGAATTGTGCTCTTTTTAATCGGCGAATCAATTCTTCTGTTTTACCCGAAAACATCGAACCGCAAATAACTTCAATCCAACCAAATTGCTCTTTATGATTTACTGTATTTTCGAGAAACATTTTGTATTTTTCTAACTTAAAAAATGAATAGTTTTTATTACTTTGTAAATGCATAAATCGGCACAAGATTTTATACTTTTACGCATTCTCAAAAGTAGAAAATTTTTAGCAATTTGGAGGTTTATGAGTACTTAAATAAAAGTAATCTCAAAAATCCTTGTGCATTCAACAAACAAAAAGTCATTCGCCAAAATACATACTATAATTGAACCATTATGAAAAAAAGATTAGAAGCCGATTTAATTAGCATCGCTCATAGAATATTACAAATCAAAGATAAATCTGACGTCAATCAATTGTATTTGGAAACCCAAAAACTTTATGAAAAACTTTCTGTTTTAAAATTTGTAGAAGAAAATTACAGCGATGTAAAACCTACAATTGGTAACTACAGCGAAATTGAAAAAGAAATTGAAAATTTTTATGATAAAGAAGCTTTGCTGCCTGTAGAAACGGAAATAGAAATGAACGAAAGCAACATGTTCCAAGATACTAAAAGCGTTGAACCTATTGCCGAAAACAAAGAAGAAGAAACAGAAATCGAAGCAATAGTTGAAGCTGAAACAATTATTGATGAAGGAACTACCGATGAGGAAATTGTAACTGACGAAAATGATGAAGAATTAGTTTCTATTGAAGAAACTGAAACTGAAGACAACACTATCGAATTTCATGAATCAGAACCTGAAATCGAGGAAGAAGACGAAACAGAAGAGGATGTAGAAAATGTAGCAGAAGAAATTCCAGAATTTAAAGCTTCATTTGAACTTACGGATGAAGTAGAAGCCGAAGAATTACAAGTCGAAGAGGTGAAAAAGCCCGAAACCGTACAAATTTCATTCGAAGATTTATTAGGATTAAGCTACAACGAACCTGAATTTGTAAAGGTTGATGATATACCAGCTCCTAATAAAGAAGTTGTGTTTGAACCAATTGAAACTCCTGTTGAAAAAGCCATTGAAACAACCGAAAAAACAACTTCAAAAACCGTTTCCTTAAACGATAAATTAGCAAAAAAAGGAATTGAAATCGATTTAAATGACCGCATTGCGTTTGTAAAACATCTTTTTGGCAACAGCAATGAAGATTACAACCGTGTGATGAATCAATTGATTACCTATGATAATTTTTTTGAAACCAAAAGTTTCATAGACGAAATGGTTAAACCAGATTACAACAACTGGAAAGGAAAAGAAGAATACGAAGAACGTTTTATGGAAATAATTGAGAAAAAATTCCTTTAAAAACAAACAGTAATTGCTGCTTAAATTAATTTATGTCAAAATTATATATCGTTCCCACGCCCATAGGTAACCTCGAAGACATGACTTTTAGAGCGATTCGAATTCTAAAAGAAGTCGACTTGATTCTTGCCGAAGACACACGCACCAGCGGAAAACTCATGAAGCATTTTGAGATAAGCACTCACATGCACAGTCATCACATGCACAACGAGCATAAAACCATTGAAAATGTAATTTCCCGACTCAAAGCTGGCGAAACTATCGCACTCATCTCGGATGCTGGAACTCCCGCTATTTCCGATCCTGGTTTTTTATTAACGCGTGCTTGTGTCGAAAACGGAATTGCCGTAGAATGCCTTCCAGGCGCGACTGCATTTGTTCCTGCTTTAGTGAATAGTGGTTTACCAAATGACAAATTTGTTTTCGAAGGTTTTTTACCTGAAAAAAAAGGACGTCAAACTCGATATTTAGAACTTGCCGAAGAAACCAGAACCATGATTTTGTATGTTTCCCCACATAAATTAGTAAAAACATTAGCCGAATTTGTGACTTATTTTGGCGAAGACCGACAAATATGTGTTTCGAGAGAACTATCAAAATTACACGAAGAAAACCGCCGAGGAACCGCAAAAGAAGTTTTAGCTCACTTTGAAAAAACTGCGCCGCGAGGCGAAATTGTTGTAGTGGTTGCTGGAAAAACCATTGTTAAAGAAGCCAAGAAAAGCAAATTTTCTAAGGACGAAGAAAAAGAAGAATAAAAAATCAACCACAGATTAAAAATCTTTAAAATCTTTTTTAATCTGTGGCAAAAAAATAAAATTTAAAAACATGAGCATTCAAGCCTTTTTAGAAAAATTAAAAGAAACACCTGAATTAATCACTTTCCCTGAAACGATAGCTGTAATAGAAGAAAATTACAACTTTACTCCTACCGCTTTTCAAAATGGAGATACTCATAATGCCGCAGGAACAAACTCAGGTTCTTGCAAATTATTTGCTTTCGCCCAATTACAAAACTTATCGCAAGCCGAAACCTTATTTTGTTTTGGTGCTTTTTATAATGACGAAGTATTGGGAGATCCAGAAGGAACTAACCATCAAAACATTAGAAATTTTATGATTCACGGTTGGGACGGAATCCAGTTTGAAGGAACTGCTTTAGAGTTAAAATAAATTATTTAAGATTTTCGATTAACGATTTTTGATTTCAGATATAAAATCAAAAATCGTTAATCGACATTCAAAAATCACAAATCAAATGCGTTGGACTCTTAAACCAAAACCTTCGGAAGACAAAATAAAACATTTGGCGCAAGCCTTAAATGTAGAACATTTTGTTGCCCAACTTTTAGTGCAACGCGGAATTGAAACTTTTGAAGAAGCCAAACATTTTTTTCGTCCTTCGTTAGAACATTTGCATGATCCTTATTTGATGAAAGATATGGAAAAGGCAATTGAACGCATTGAAAACGCCATCAAAAACCAAGAACGCATTCTGGTATTTGGCGATTATGATGTTGATGGAACTACGGCTGTTTCACTCGTTTCTTCTTATTTAAAAAGTTTTTATCCCAATGTAGCCACTTATATTCCAGATCGTTATGACGAAGGTTATGGCGTTTCCTTTAAAGGAATTGACTTTGCTGACGACAATGGATTTTCATTAATAATTGCTCTGGATTGTGGTATAAAATCGATTGATCATGTGGCATACGCCAAAGAACGAAACATCGATTTTATCATTTGCGATCACCATAGACCTGGAGAAACTTTACCTGATGCTGTTGCAGTTCTTGACCCAAAAAGAACCGACTGCAATTATCCTTACGATGAATTATGCGGTTGCGGAATTGGTTTTAAACTCATTCAGGCTTTGGGTTTGAATCGAAATCAAACCATCGAAGATTTGGCTCCTTATCTTGATTTGGTTGCCACTGCCATTGCTGCTGATATTGTTCCAATGACAGGTGAAAATCGAGTGTTGGCTTATTTTGGTTTGCAAGTGATTAACAATAATCCAAGACCCGGAATTAAAGCTTTGGTTCACCAAATAAAGAAAAAAACATTAGATATTACGGATGTTGTTTTTATCATTGCACCTAGAATTAATGCCGCTGGACGCATCAAACACGGAAATCATGCTGTAGAATTATTAACCGAATTTGATTTTGAACAAGCACAACAATTTGCCTCTGAAATCGAAAAATACAATGCTGACCGAAAAGATTTAGACAAACAGATTACCAGAGAAGCTTTTCAGCAAATTGAAGAAAATCAAGAGCAAGAACGTTTTACAACTGTAGTTTTTCAAGAAGATTGGCACAAAGGCGTCATCGGAATTGTAGCTTCCCGATTAATCGAAAGCTATTATCGTCCTACATTGGTTTTTACCAAAAGTGGTGACAAATATGCTGCTTCGGCACGTTCCGTAAAAGGATTTGATGTGTACAATGCTTTGGAAGCTTGTTCCGAACATTTGGAGCAATTTGGCGGACACATGTATGCCGCAGGAATGACCATAAAAGCTGAAAATTATCCTGTTTTTAAAGAAGCTTTTGAAAAACAAGTTCAGGAAACGATTCATCCTGACCAACTTGTTCCTGAAATAGAAATTGATGCGGAAATCAATTTTTCGGATATTACACCAAAACTCACCCGAATCCTGAAACAATTCGAACCTTTTGGCCCTATGAACATGACCCCTGTTTTTTTAACAAAAAATGTAATTGATACAGGTTATGCTAAAAAATTGGGCTCGGAAGATGAACATTTGAAATTATTTGTAAAACAATCCCGAAGCCTCGGGACTGAAGGCATTGCCGCAATAGGTTTTGGATTAGGAAATAAAATCGATTTAACTACTAATCAAAAACCATTTCAAGCCGTATACTGTATTGATGAAAATGAATGGAACGGCAAAGTTTCAACCCAATTACGATTAAAAAGCATTCAATAATGAATCTAAAAAAAATAGGCAAAAAAGATCCTTATGCTGCCTTACGTTATAAAGAGTTTAACACTTTTTTATTTCTGCGTTTTGCCATGGTTTTTGCCTGGTCAATGCAATTTATAGTGATCGAATGGCAGGTATACAGTATTACTAAAGATGCTCTTTCATTAGGAATTATCGGTTTAATGGAAGTCATTCCTGCCGTTTCATTAGCCTTATTTGCTGGACATATTGTAGACCAAAAAGAGAAAAAAGGATTACTAATGAAATGTATTTTTGGGTTTTCAGTAATTAGTTTTGGGTTATTTCTACTGACCTGGCCCGCGGTGGTTGAAGGATTTTCAAATCAAATGATTTTATATTCTATTTATTTTCTAGTTTTTCTAGGAGGATTAGTAAGAGCTTTCCTTGGGCCAACTATTTTTTCGCTTTTATCCTTACTTGTTCCTAAAAAAGTGTATCCTAATGCTGCTACCTGGAGTAGTTCTGTTTGGCAAATTGCAGCGGTAGTAGGACCCGCCGTCGCAGGTTTTTCGATTACTTTAATCGGAGTTCATTGGTCTTTATGTTCTGTGTTTGCTTGTTCAATCCTGGCTTTAGTAGCCTTATCTCAAATAAGTAAAAAACCTATTATGAATCCAAAAATAGGCGAACCTGTAATGCAAAGTTTAGCCGAAGGAATCAAATTTGTCTTTAATAATAAAACTGTTTTAGGTGCAATTACACTGGACATGGTTGCTGTACTTTTTGGTGGTGCAGTTGCGCTATTACCCATTTTTGCCCAAGACATTTTAAAAGTTGGGCCAGAAGGTTTTGGGTTTTTAAGAGCAGCACCAGCTGTTGGCGCTTTCTTAACCATGTTAATTACGGCTTATGTTCCTTTAAGTAAAAATGCAGGAATGAAATTATTAGCTGCTATTTTTGGTTTCGGAGTATGTATTATCATTTTTGGACTTTCAACCTTATTTTGGGTTTCTCTTTTTGCTTTATTTTTCAGTGGTGTTTTTGATGGAATTTCAGTAGTTATTCGTCAAACCATATTACAAATTAAAACGCCTGATAACATGCGCGGAAGAGTTTCTGCTGTAAATTCCATGTTCGTGGGTTCTTCAAATGAATTGGGTGCTTTTGAAAGTGGACTAACGGCCCGACTGATGGGAACAGTAACCGCCGTTGTTTTTGGCGGAAGCATGACGCTTTTAGTGGTTTTGGCTACTGGAATTATTTCTCCTTCTTTTAGAAAATTAGATTTGACTAAAGACATCGAGGAACATGAAAAAGAAGACTAAATAATTATTACTAACAACAAAAAGAGAAATTGGTTTTATTTTTTTATTCTTTTTATTTAGAATTAATATAAATAATACTATATTTGTTTCATACACCAGAAGTCATGGAACAAATACAACAAATCTATCTCAATAGTTTGGGAATTGCTTTTTATTGGCAAAAAGAGGAAGGCATAATCCAAAATAGGATTCAATTAATATTTAAGGAAATAGGATTGTTTTTTACGATCCAAGAATTAAAAGATTTTGAGTATTTAATAGACGAAAGTAGGGCTAAAAACCACTGTTGTGAAGGCTGTACTTTTAAAAACAGCAACTGTAAATTTTTACTAAAAACCCCTTTGTACCAACTTGATTTATCAGTATCAACAAGTGAACTAAATTACTTAAAAGATTTAGTTAACGGAACTTTATTTAGAATAAGAATCGAAAGTTATTTAAACGGAGAAGGAAAAAATTAATTTTCGAATGTTTTAAGTTCGAAAGTTGAACCATCAAAAACAGCATAAGTGAAATATGATATCCAGTCGCCTAGATTGACATAATCGGAGTTTTCGCCTACAGCATGAATCATGGGTAGATGACGATGACCAAAAATCAAATAATTATAATGTTTGTTTTCTAATTTTCGTTTGGCATATAAAATTAACCATTCGTTGTCTTCCCCTAAAAATTTCACATCCGATTCTCCCGAAATCAGTTTATTTTTCACCGAAAGATATTGTGCCAATCGCACTCCTATATCCGGATGAAGCCATCTAAAAAGCCATTTAAAAAAAGGATTGGTAAACACTTTTTTCATGCGTTTATAACCTAAATCACCAGGACCTTTTCCGTCTCCGTGCCCAATAAGAAAGGTTTTTCCATTAAAAGTAAATTCTTGATTATCATAAAAAACGGGAATATTCAACTCTTTTTCAAAATAATCATTCATCCATAAATCATGATTGCCTACGAAGAAATAAATGGGAATTCCGCTGTCGCGAATTTCGGCAAGTTTTCCTAAAACACGTACAAAACCTTTAGGAACAACGGTTTTATATTCGAACCAAAAATCGAATAAATCACCTAAAAGAAAAATAGCTTCGGCGTCTTTTTTCACTTCGTCAAGCCAAGCAACAAATTTCTGTTCTCTAGGAAAACTCAATTCGGCTGTTGGCGCTCCAAAATGCTGGTCAGAAGCAAAGTATACTTTTTTCATTCGATGTGTTAGGGGTTAGGAGTTATATGTTAAGGGTTAGGAGTTAGGAGTTCCATTTAACGCCTCACTTTTAACCTTTAACTTCTAGAGATTATCACTCGCGAACCATTCGGCAAACGAAGATTCTGTTTCTTGTAATTTTAAAGAGAATAACGTAATTCCTGCTGGTAAACGGGCTATTATTCTTTCGGCAAAATCCACGACCATATTTTCACTTGTAGGTTGGTAATCGACTAAAATTACGTGATGTCCACGGTTTTTTAATTCCATAGCCAGTTCAATATGGGGGGTGGTTTCGTTAAAAACAGTGGCGTGATCAAACTGATCTACAATTTCTTCTTTGACAATTTTTTTCAAATCTGAGAAATCGATTACCATTCCGAATTTAACATCATTCCTGTTGGTAATTGGTTTACCAATAACGGTTACAGACAATTTATAACTATGACCATGTACGTTTTTACACTTTCCGTCATAACCGTATAAGGCATGACCAGTTTCGAAACTAAATTGTTTTGTAATTCTGATATTACTCATTGTAGATTTTATTTTGACTGCAAATTTAATGAATTGATATGAGAAATAGCTTTCTACTATGAACTTATCAGGGCAAACGCAAGAGTTTTATTTTTGCCACGAATTACACAAATTAGCACAAATAGTAATAATTCTAAAATAAATTATACCAATTTTTATCTGCCTTTGGCAGATTTGTGGAATAGTATGATATCCAAATTTGTACTAATACCATTTAGAATACTTCTTCTATGAACTTATACGGATTACAAAAATTAGGCTTTTAACTTACTAAGAATAAAACTTATATGGCTTATATGGTAAATCATTTACGTTTAAATTGTTCCAGCGCATTTTTAGTAAAATCAGACAACACCAATTGTCCAGAAATGGCTGCTCTTTCCAGCAAAAGCGATTCCCAGTTTTCAGTTCCTTCCCAAATGATTTTCTTCATTTCCAATAAAGCATCAGGATTATAGGAAGCTAATTTGGAAGCAAAATCAGCAATAGCATTATCCAATAATTCAGTCGTTTCAAAAATTTCAGCATACAATCCTTTTTGTTGTGCCCAAGCCGCCGATTTCCATTGGTGAGCAGTTAAAGTCATTTCGGTCATCGCTGTTTTACCTATTTTTCTAGTTACTGCAGGTTCAATCACAAAAGGACCAATTCCGATAGCTAATTCGGATAATTTTATCGAAGCATTGGCCGTTGCAAAAACATAATCACAGGCTGCTGCAATGCCCACTCCGCCTCCCACTGCTTTTCCGTGAATTCGTCCAATAATCAGTTTAGAACAACGGCGCATGGCATTGATTAAATGAGCAAATCCAGAAAAAAACGCCAATCCTCCTTCGAGATTTGAAACAACCAAAAGTTCATCAAAAGAAGCACCTGCACAAAAAGCAGCCGTTCCTTTGCTCTTTAAAACAATGACATTAACGGCATCATTAACGCTTAAATTATTGATTTCTATGGTCAAAGAATCCAATAAGGAACGCGGAAAAGAATTGCTCGCTGGATGACTAAATTCAACTGTAGCAATACTATTTTCGATAGTTGTAATTAATGAGCCATTAGAACTTTGTATATCCATTGAATAGTTTTTCAGGTAAAGTTAAAAATATTCGACAGAATGAATAGTTTTTTCGAAAGTTGTTTTTTTGAATCCCATAAAATACTATATTTGCCGAACTTGGGGGATTAGCTCATTTGGCTAGAGCGCTTGCCTGGCAGGCAAGAGGTGATCGGTTCGAATCCGATATTCTCCACATTTTAAAATCAGGCCTTACAGAGATGTAAGGCTTTTTTATTTTATCTAAGTGCTCTTTTAGAGTGTCCTTTTCGAAAATCACATATCATGTAAAATACCACTAAAACCTAATAAAATTATTATGTAGTGTGAGCGCATAGCCTCATTTTGGAGAATAATTTATTTTTCATTGGTGTTTGGGTCCATTCTGAGATATTTATCATTAAAAGAAAGATATGAAACTAAAACTAACAGCTAAATAAATGAGGATGCCACTTGATAAAGTAGGTGTACCAAAAAGGAAGATAATCTCAACTACAGGCGCAGTATTGAACAACATTTATCAAAGTGCAGAACTAATTTATGGAGCGATAACTTAATCATTGGGCTTTTAAACCATACAGTGTTTAAAACTAGACATTAATATAGATGAGCTTTCTAAAGAAATTGTTTTATACAAATAAGAAACTTTTTTCGAATTACATTTTTACATTAACTTGGTCATCATTCAAAAATAATTACCTTTAAAAACAAATTAATTAGGATAGAATGTTCGAGCAAACTTTTAAGAATATAGACGATATACTGCATAAAGATGCAGGTTGTGGAAGTGAATTAGATTATGTAGAGCAAACCTCTTGGGTGTTGTTTCTTAAGTATTTGGATGATTTAGAAAGAGATAAAGCCACCGCTGCTGAATTAACAGGAAAGGTTTATAATGCGATTATTGCTCCCGAATTTCAATGGAATGTTTGGGCAAGCCCGAAAGATACGGATGGCAAATTGGACCATCACAAAGCATTGACTGGTGATGACCTTGCTGATTTCGTGAATGCAGAACTTTTTCCTTATCTAAAAAAGTTTAAAAAAGATGCTGAAAGTGCCGATACCATTGAATATAAGATTGGAGAGATTTTTAGCGAGCTAAAAAACCGCATTCAATCGGGGTACAATTTAAGAGAAGTATTAAACCGCATTGACGAACTGCGTTTTAGAACCCACGCTGAGAAGCACGAAATGAGCCATCTTTACGAAGGCAAGATTAAAAACATGGGAAATGCAGGTCGTAATGGTGGAGAATATTACACGCCACGCCCTTTGATTACTACTATAATAAAAGTGGTAAATCCACAAATTGGTGAAACCATTTATGATGGTGCAGTAGGTTCTGCAGGATTCTTGTGCGAAGCCTTTGATTATCTTAAAAACAGTAAATCGCTCACTACCAAAGAAGCTGAAATTCTCCAAAAGAAAACTTTTTACGGTAAAGAGAAAAAATCATTGGCATATATCATAGGTATTATGAATATGATTTTTCACGGAGTAGAAGCACCTAATATTATACACACCAATACCCTTGCCGAAAATCTTGCTGATATACAGGAAAAAGACCGTTATGATGTAGTATTGGCTAATCCTCCCTTTGGTGGTAAAGAACGTGCTGAGGTACAACAAAACTTTCCTATAAAAACAAGTGAAACGGCTTCCTTGTTTATGCAGCATTTTGTAAAAATATTGAAAGCAGGCGGTAAAGCTGGTGTTGTAATTAAAAATACTTTTTTAAGTAATACTGATAACGCAAGTATTGCATTACGTAAATTGTTATTAGAAAATTGTAACCTGCATACCATACTAGATTTGCCAGGCGGAACATTTACAGGTGCAGGAGTAAAAACAGTAGTCTTGTTTTTTGAAAAAGGAAAACCAACTCAAAATGTTTGGTTTTACCAACTGAACTTAGATAGAAACTTAGGAAAGACCAACCCATTAAACGAAAAAGATTTAGCCGATTTTGTAACGCTACAAAAAACTTTTGCCGAAAGCGAAAACTCCTGGAATATAGCTATAAAAGATATTGACGCAACGACTTTTGACTTGAGTGCTAAAAACCCTAACAAAAAAGAAGAAGCTACTTTGCGTAAACCAAAGGACATTTTAACTGCAATGAAAGCTTTGGATGAAGAAAGTGAAGCTATTTTAAACTCAATTTTGGAATTGATATGAAACAAGGTTGGGAAATAAAAAAGTTAGGAGATGTATGTGAACTAATTACAAAGGGAACTACACCAACAAGTCTTGGATTTCATTTTACAGATGAAGGTGTGAATTTTATAAAAGTAGAATCACTCACAGAATCAGGTCAAATAATACCGAAAAAAGTTGCCTATATTTCTGAAGATTGTCACGAATCATTAAAAAGGTCGCAATTAAAAGTTAACGATATTCTTTTCTCAATAGCAGGGGCTTTGGGTAGAATAGGAATTGTAAATAAAGAAATAGTACCAGCAAACACAAATCAAGCATTAGCAATTATAAGACTTGCAAATGATTCAGGAATTTTAGTTAGTTTCCTTGCAAAGTATTTTACTTCAAATAAAATAGTAGAAGAAATTGAAAATTTAAAAGGTGGCGCAGCTCAACAAAATTTATCATTAGGACAGTTAAATAATTTGTCAATCTCTATTCCTCCACTCCCAGAACAACAAAACATAGTTGCCATATTAGACGAAGCCTTTACGGCTATAAATAAAGCAAAAGCCAATGCCCAACAAAATCTTAAAAACGCAAAGGAACTTTTTGAGAGTTATTTTCAAAATATTTTTGAGAAAAAAGGACAAGATTGGATAGATACCTGTTTAAAATCTGAAATAGAATTGATTACTGGTTTCGCTTTTAAAAGCAAAAACTATACAGAATTAGATGACGATATTGTACTTTTAAGAGGTGATAATATTATGCAAGGAAATTTCCGTTGGGACGATGTGAAACGATGGAAAAAATCAGAATATGATGATTTTAAAAAGTATCAATTGAAAGAACACGATATAGTATTAGCGATGGATAGACCTTGGGTAAAGGCTGGATTAAAATGTGCCAGATTATCAAAATTTGACTTACCTGCCCTGTTATTACAACGAACTGCTTGTTTAAGAAACAAATCTAAAATAGACAATACGTTTCTTTATTACTTAGTTAAATCCAAAGGTTTTATGAATCATTTGCTTGAAGTTCAAACTGGGATTGGAGTACCTCACATAAGTGGTCAACAAATACTTAGTTTTTGTTTTTTCAAACCTCCGCTATTACAACAACAAACCATCGTTCAAAAATTAGATGCTCTAAATAAAGAAACCAAAAAATTAGAAGCCATTTACCAACAAAAAATAAATGATTTAGAGGAGTTAAAAAAGAGTATTTTGCAAAAGGCATTTGCGGGGGAATTGAAAACTACAAAGGAATTGGTATGAGTGAGGCGATACCTAATAAAAGTTTCAGACATTCCGCAGCATTTGGAAAGCGAATAGAATATTATGTCATCGGCTTAATGCTCAAAGAAGGTTTAGATGTTTACCTTCCAATGGTTGATGATGATGCTATTGACGCAGTTATTAAAAAGCCTGATGGAACTTTTGTGGAAGTACAAATTAAAGCACGGTCTAAACATGTGATATTTGGAGATGGTGCTTTATTTGCTGCGATTCCTCACGGCTATAGAAAAAATTATTGGTTTGTTTTTTATTCTGAAAGAATAGATAAGATATGGATACTTTCATCAACAGAATTTATCAAAGAAGCTGTTCAAAACAAAAATGGTAAAAATGTAGGTAAACATTCGATTTGGTTCAATGGAAAAAATACCAAAGCACAAACGGAACACGTTAAACCTCAATTTGAAAAGTATGTTGCAACCAACTTCAATCGCATATTAATAGAAAATCCTGATGAATTATAACCTGAAGCTTAAAGGCTTATAATTGGGGGGCAATACAAAATAATAGTTAAAAATGGTTGACAAACATTAAATTATTCATACATTTGTCAACCTAAAGAAATGAAATTATGGAAACTATTATAGGACAACGAATAAAAAATTCGAGAATTCATAAGGGATTATCCTTGCAGGAAGTAGCCGAAAAAATTGGTGTTTCCAAGCAAATGATAAACAAATATGAACAAGGAAAATCGACACCTAATAGTGAAAAATTAATCGCTTTTTCAAAACTTTTTAATCAAAAAATAGATTATTTTTTCAGAAAGCCCGAAGTAACTATCGGTGAAATCAATTTTAGAAAAAAAAGTAAATTCAGTATTAAAAAAGTAAATTCTCTCAAAGAAGAAATTCGTATTCAAATAGAAAACTACTTATTTATAGAAAATATTTGCGAGGTAAATAATTCATTTGAAAATCCGTTACAAAACAATAACATTCAATCTGGACATGATGTAAAAAATGCCGTTAGAAGCATTCGTGAATCTTGGAAACTGGGTCAAGATGCCATTCAAGATTGTATTGAATTATTAGAAGACAACCATATAAAAGTAATAGAAGTTGATGATGAAAGTGGTGCTTTTGATGGATTAGCTACCATAATCGATGCTAAATATCCAATTATTGTCATCAATAAAAACATGCCTATTGAGCGCAAACGTTTTACTTTATTACACGAATTAGGGCATTTGTTATTGCCAATTACTGATTTGGAGTTAAAGGAACAAGAGAAACTTTGCAATGTCTTTGCTTCCGAAATCCTATTATCAGAAGCAAATATTCGCAATGAATTTGGCGAAATAAGAAGCCGTGTGTCTTTTGAAGAATTGAAAAATATTCAGAAAAAATATGGAATTAGCATTTCGGCTATTGTTTACAAATTAGGAGAAACTAAAATTATGACTCAAGAACGTGTTAAAAAGTTTTATATGAGTTTAAATTTCAATGCCGACTTAAAAAAAACAGTAGAAGAATCTCGCTTTGAAAGTTATGAGCATTCCAATCGTTTTGAAAATTTAGTATATAGAGCAGTTTCAGAAGAGCTAATCTCAATGAGTAAAGCCTCTTCATTACTACAAATTAGTTTAGACAAATTAAAACAAAATTTAATGCTAACTATTAAGTAGGATGAAACTTCATATTAACGATGCAAACATATTAATTGATATTGTTCAACTAGATTTAGTTGTAGCTTTTTTAGCATTAGAATTTGAGATGTACACTACCGACTTTGTTTTTGAAGAGTTAGAATCCTTTCAAAAAGAAGTATTGATTTCTGAAAAACTGATAATTCTTAAAACTAATGAGAATGAACTATTGCATATTTTAGAACTGACTACACAGCACAATGGTTTAAGTTTTGAAGACTGCTCGGTTTGGTATTATGCTCAAAAAATGGAGGGTGTTTTAATTACGGGGGATGGAAGATTAAGAACGAAAGCAAAAGCATCTGGTATTGAAGTTAAAGGGATAATTTATATCATTGAAGAGATAATGAGACAAAATATTTTGGAAAAATTAATTTGTGTTGAAAAATTAGAAGCTCTAAAAATATTAAACAATAGGTTGCCAATTGCAGAAATTGACAGAAGAATTGAACTTTGGAGAACTGAACTATAAAACGATGTAATGAACGAAGCAGAAACTAGAGCAGAATTAATAGACCCAAAGCTAAAGGCTTGTGGATGGGGAGTTGTTGAGGGTTCAAGAATCCTTCGTGAATACAATATAACAGCAGGTAAAATCCAAAGTGGAGGTATAAGAGGTAAAAAAACGATTGCTGATTATATCTTGGTTTACAAAGGAATAAAATTGGCTGTGGTTGAAGCCAAAAGCAATGATTTAGGCGTTGGCGAAGGTGTAGCACAAGCCAAGCAATATGCAGAAAAACTACTATTAGAAACTACTTATTCTACTAACGGGACTGAAATTTATAGCATCTGCATGAAAACAGGTGCAGAGGGTTTAGTTGTTGATTTTCTTTCTCCAGATGAATTATGGGACAAGACTTTTGCAGTTCAAAACCATTGGAGAGAGGAGTTTGCATCGATTCCTTTTGAAGATAAAAGTGGGTCATGGCAATTACGCTACTATCAGGAAATAGCTGTCAATAGAACTTTAGAAGCATTAGCTAATAATCGAGAACGTATTTTATTAACACTAGCTACTGGAACTGGTAAAACGGCAATAGCATTTCAGATTGCATGGAAACTATTTCAAACTCGTTGGAACTTAAAACGAGATGGTAAACGAAGACCAAGAATATTATTTTTAGCCGATAGAAATATTTTAGCCGACCAAGCCTTCAACTCTTTTTCATCATTTCCAGAAGATGCTTTGGTAAGAATTAGTCCAAAAGAAATTAGTAAAAAAGGAAGTGTTCCAACAAATGGAAGCATTTTCTTTACCATATTTCAAACTTTTATGAGTGGTAAGGATTCTGAAGGTGAGCCTGCACCATATTTTGGTGCTTATCCTGCTGACTATTTTGATTTCATTATTATTGACGAGTGCCACCGTGGTGGAGCTAATGATGAAAGCAATTGGCGAGGAATTTTAGAATATTTTGCACCAGCTGTACAATTAGGTTTGACTGCTACTCCTAAACGAAAGGACAATACAGATACTTACAAATATTTTGGAGAACCAGTTTATATCTATTCGCTCAAAGAAGGCATAAATGATGGCTTCTTAACCCCTTTTAAAGTAAAACGAATAAAAACTACGTTGGACGATTATATTTTCACCAGCGATGACCATATTGTAGAAGGAGATATTGTCGAAGGTAAGTTATACATAGAATCTGATTTCAACAAAATCATAGAAATTAAAGAAAGGGAAGCTAAGCGTGTTAAAATTTATATGGATGATGCCAACCAAAACGAAAAAGCAATTATTTTTTGTGCAATACAAGAACATGCTGCTTTAGTTCGTGATTTGGTAAACCAAAATAAAAAAAGCAAAGACACGAACTATTGTGTTCGGGTTACTGCCCACGATGGAGAAATTGGAGAACAGTTCTTAAGGGAGTTTCAAGACAACGAAAAAACAATACCAACAATACTTACTACTTCACAAAAACTATCAACAGGAGTAGATGCACGAAACATTAGAAATATTGTTTTAATGCGACCTGTTAATTCAATGATAGAATTCAAGCAAATTGTGGGGAGAGGTACACGATTATTTGAGGGAAAAGACTTTTTTACCATTTATGATTTTGTAGATGCCTATCATCATTTTGCAGACCCTGAATGGGATGGAGAACCATTAGAACCAGAATCTCCGATTGGTTCACCTACAGAAAAAACTTGTAAAATTTGTCATCACAAGCCTTGTATGTGCCTTAATGAGCCACCAGCTCCTTGTCTTACTTGTGGTGAAAGCCCTTGTGTTTGCACAAAAAGAAAAAAAATTAAAATAAAACTACGTGACGGAAAAGAAAGAGAAATACAGTCAATGATTTCTACTTCGTTTTGGAGTGCAGATGGTAGACCTATTTCAGCAGAAGATTTTTTAAATAATCTTTTTGGAGAGTTACCAAAATTATTTACAAGTGAAGAAGAATTAAGAACTATTTGGAGTAACCCAACTACAAGAAAAGTTTTATTAGAAAAATTAGATGATGCTGGTTTTGGAAGAGAAGAATTAGCTACGCTTCAAAAATTAATAGATGCAGAGAAAAGCGATTTATTCGATGTACTGGAATATGTTTTTAATAGCGATGTAAAACCAATGACTAGAGAACAGCGTGTTGCCGCAGCAGAAGCTACTATTTTTGCGATTCTAAATGACCAACAAAAGGAATTTATAGAGTTCGTTTTAGGGAAATATATTGAAACAGGTGTTGAAGAACTTGACCAAGAAAAATTACCAATTCTGCTTACTAATAAATATCATTCGTTAGAAGATGCCAAAGGTATTTTAGGAGATGTCTCAAACATAAGTTCTCTATTTATTGAATTTCAAAAACATTTGTACATACAAAAGGTTTCATAGGTGAAGATTATTATAAAGAAGAAATTTTCTGAATCTAAGTGCGCTTATTAAGTGGCAAAATGAATAAAAATGCTACTTTTTGCAAACACACAAAACCACAACGTGCTGATTATCAATATTAATTTTTAGCATATTTGCTACTGGCAGGCAAGAGGTGATCGGTTCGAATCCGATATTCTCCACCAATAAAATCAAGCCTTGCAGAGTTGTGAGGCTTTTTTATTTTATATAAGTGTAGTTTTAGAGTCTAGTTTTTAGAATATAAATTATGATTTTATTAGTCTTCATCAGATTGAAATTTTATCTTCTCAAAACCAAAAACCAAAACAAGTAAGAGACATCTTATTGCCTAGACTGATGAACGATAGAAATGTAATTTTGTTGGGGTTACAAACTGAAATAAAATATAAAAATCAACCTGTACCTTTAAAATAAATTTGTATTAATCAAGTTATAGGTTTAAATTTGAGATATTATTTTAAAGTTAAAGGTTGATGAAAAATACAAAACAACAATTAGTATTAGACCAAATCGATAAAAAATTGGTTTTGTTTCAAAGTTTACAAATAGTTGTTGTACCGCTAAAAGGCTGGGTCCACACCGTGCGTACAGCTTTGAAAATGTCTTTACGACAATTGGGAAACCGAATGCATTTTTCGGCTCAAAATATCAAGCAAATAGAAGAACGGGAAGCAAACGGCACTATTTCTATTAATTCGTTGCGGGAAGTGGCCAATGCTTTAGATATGCAGTTGGTGTATGGTTTTGTTTCTAAACACGAATCATTGGAACAAATGATTGAGAAACGAGCCAGAGAATTAGCCACCGAAATCGTAATGCGTACCCACAATACGATGACGCTGGAAGATCAGCAAAATTCAAAGGAACGCATAGAAAAAGCCATCGTTCAAAAAACGAATGAAATTAAAAGTGAAATGCCAAAATACCTATGGGATTAACGATTGCGTATATTGACGGTCAAACGCCATTAAGCGATGAGGAGAAAGAAGGATTACGCATTCCTTCCATCACCACTCGGGAAGAATTGGACGAATTTGAGCAACTCAATATCGAGAAAGCCATTCAGTGGACTCTTGGCAAAAAACTAAAGGCAGAACAACTTTTTACAGAAAAATTCATCAGAGACCTGCACAAACGAATGTATGGCGAAGTATGGAAATGGGCAGGCGATTTTAGAAAGTCGGAAAAAAATATCGGAATCAAAAGTTACTTAATTCCAACTCAGTTGAAGCAATTATTAGATGATGCTTTGTTTTGGGTACAAAATAATACGTATGAACCCGAAGAGCTAGCCATTCAATTCAAGCATCGTTTGGTAAGTATCCATTGTTTTGCCAATGGAAACGGAAGGCATTCTCGTCTGATAGCCGATTTGATCATGGAAAAATTATACAACAATAAATTCTTTTCTTGGGGCAGTGCTAATTTGGTAAAAGCCACAGAGACAAGAAATAATTACATACAGGCAGTTAGAAAGGCGGATAATCACGATATTCAACCTTTAATTGCCTTTGCAAAATCATAGACTTATGGAAAACGATTATCAAGAAGACTAACTCATAGAGCAAACCTGCATTGACATTTTCAAAAATCAATTGCACCAGCAAAATAAAATACCAATGAGACCCTATAAAAGAAAAAACACTTGCCAGAAAAACTGAGCAAGTGTTTAGTTAACTATTTATGTTTTAATAATCGGTATCGATTGTTTGGGATTAGTCAAAACGAGATTAACATTACTTCTCCTCGCAATCAACTGTAGAAAATTTATATTTTACTCTATCAAAATCTATTGGTTCCCCTTTCACAAAATAAGAAGCACCCATCGAAGTTTCTATTTGTCCGTTTCCTAAAATAAGTTCGTCTTCTTTTTTAAGAAAAGCCATTGGGTTTTTGAACGTCTTTTTTTCGTTTGTTCCTTCAATAAAAGTATAACTGGCAAACAAAGTATCGCCATGAAATTGGCCACTAATCTCACCTACTTTGCTAGGCATTTTAAAAACCTTCATGAGCATATTGCCAGATACATTTCCGCTTTGTAAAGTATTCACTTTTAAATCTATTGTATCATTTTCATAAATGGCTTTATAGCACGCTGTACTCACAATTGTATCGGTCTCAATTTTGGCAGCCTTAGTTTCTTTTTTTTCTTCGTTATTTTTACAACTTTCAAAACTAATGCAAACTAACAACACGAAAAATAAACCTATGTTTTTCATAATACTCTATTTTTAAATGGATTTAACTATTCGCTAATGTACAAAGAATCAATGGGTATTCGACAAAATGGGATTCATTTTTATAATTGAACTGTTATTGCTTTTCCCTCATAAGTTATTTTTTTATCAAAACTGGTAGAAGTTTCTGCAGCTTTTCCTTTATTGGATTCAACTACTTTAATATTGAACATTCTGTTTTTTATCATACCACTGAAACTTCCATTTCTTTTACCAATAGTTAAGGTTTGAGTTTTATCATTCCATTTAAAAGTTATGGTAGAATAAGCTCCTTTTTCATAATTGTAATTGTCGTTTTCATCTTCGTATAAAGTGAATTCGCCATTAGCTCCGGGATAAATACGGATTTCTAAATTATCCCATTTTTTTTCGGTAGCATATTGTACTTTTGGACCAAAAGGGATAATGCTACCCGCTTTAATGTATAAAGGAATTTCATCGATGGTTGTTGCTTTTTCTATTTCCTGACCGCCATTGATTTTTTCGTTTGTCCAGAAATCAAACCAAGCTGTTCCTTCGGGTAAATATACTTTTGTTGATTTGGCTTGCGTAAAAGTTATAGCTTGGGATTTTGCTCCCTTAGCATCATTGTCTTTATTCCAACCCGTCTCTTCGTTAGATTTTACAATCGTTTCAGGAGTGTATTGCGCATTTACCACTGGTGCCACTAATATGGATTTACCAAATAAATACTCATTATTCATATCCACCACTTTTTTATCATCAAAATCCATTACTAAAGCCCGCATCATAGTCGATTGATTTTTTGTAATATCCCATGAAGCCGAGTAAATATAGGGCAACAATGCATAACGCAAATCGATTGCTTTGGCTATTGCATCATAAATAGGCTCGCCTTTTTGACCAAAATTGTATATCTCTCTCGGGATATCTGTTCCGTGTGAACGCATCATAGGAGTAAATGCGGCAAACTGCATCCAGCGAACATATAATTCCTGAAAGGATGGATTCTTAGTTCCATCGCCCCATCCGTTTTTATAAGCACCAGCAAAAAAACCTCCAATATCGGTATTCCAATACGGAATAGCACTCATAGAAAAATTAAGTCCCGCAGGTATCTGATTGCGTAAGGACTCCCAGGATGAATTGACATCCCCTGACCATGTGTTAGCGCCATAGCGTTGTTGTCCGGCAAATGCTGAGCGAGTTAGAATAAAAATACGTTTATCTGCACTTTCAGCACGTTGGTGTTCAGCAACACCTCCTACGGTCATCAAAGGGAAAGCATTACGAACTTTTCTAAAAGAACCAAGGTAGGTTTTTAAATCAAAATCAGAAGGCTTGAAATCCAAGTGATCCGGTTCCGAAGAATCCATCCACCACCCATCAATTCCGACGGATAAAAGACCTTTGCTTAAATATTTCCAATAAATATCACGCGCCTCAGGATTGTACGGGTCATAAGGCTGAACACCCGATGGATAGTCACGATTTGGCGGCCAAGTTTCTACTCCTGATTGTGGCCAAGTACCAAAATTGAGAAGCATTCCTTTGGGTTGCATTTCTTTAAATTGCTTGGTTTGTGGTCCAAAAGAATTCCAAATTGAAATAATCACGTGTGCATTCATATTATGGATATCCTCTACCATTTTCTTTGGGTTAGGAAATTCGGGGTTAAGGAATTCCATCGCATTCCATAAGTAATTATTGCCCCAATATTGCCAATCCTGAATAATTCCATCTAGTGGAACGCCTAGTTCACGGTATTTGCGTACAACACCTACCAATTCATTTTGGCTTTTGTAGCGTTCTTTACTCTGCCAATATCCAAATGTCCATAAGGGAAACATAGGTGCCTGTCCGGTAAGTTCTCGCATGCCCGCTATAGATCCGTCAATATTTCCACCCACCATAAAATAATAATCAATACAATCACCCACCTCTGATTTGAAGGAAGCACTTTCCGGCTTATCTTCAAAAGTAGTAGGCGAATAATTATCCCAGAACAATCCGTAGCCTTTTGTAGAAACCAGGAAAGGAACATAATCATCAACATTGCCTTGTACCATGTTGATTTTTGCATTACGCAATGATAATTTACCTCGCTGTTGCTGACCCAGGCCATAGATAGCCTCGTCTTTATCTAATGCAAACAATTGATTGATGCTATAGGTTTTAGATCCTGCATCATCAAAATCAGTAAATTTCGCTCCTGATGCTGCCTCACTTAAAAGTGCTGCTCCAGCAATTGTGTGATACGATATTTTACCCGATTTTAAATCAACATCAACTTTTAGTTTGTCGCTTTTTAACGAAACAATATCTCCTTTTTGTTGGATTGTGAATTTTGTATCCTGTGGTTTTTTGGTAACGGATAGACTTTCTTTTTTGAAAGCGACTCCTTCGGGTGATTTCAAAATACGAACGATGGTTGGACTGTAAAACTGAACCTCAACATCCATCGACTGCAATTTGATTTTTACCCCTAAGGCCGTTTTTTGATAATTTTGAGCTACTAATGACGAAAAAGAAAACAGCGCAAGCAACAGAATGTACTGGCGGTTTCTACTCAGAAATGCATTTTTCATTTGGTTTATTTTAAGTTAATCAATATCAACCAAAGCTATTTATATTCATTTAAAGAAAGAGGTACGATATGTTGTTTTCAATGGTACATTTCGTTGCTTATTCCTTTATAACAACTCATTATCAACATTTTTATCGTTTTGTGCATACTTTGACGGACTGACTCCAAAAGCTTCTTTAAAATATTTGCTGAAATATTTCTGCGTATTGAAACCCACTTTTTCGGCTACTTCGGCTACGGGATATTGCCCCTGAATTAAAAGTTGTGCCGCGCGTTTTAATCGAATGGAGCGAATAAATTCCGAAGGTGCAAGTCCGGTAATGGATTGCATTTTTTTATACAATACTGTTCGATCCATTCCCAAATCCTGACTAAATTGCTGAACGGAATAATCGGGATTATCCATGTTTTTTTCCATGCATTCAAGCGCTTTTTCGATCAACTGTTCGTCAATTGAAGTAATCGTAATCTCTTTTGGATTCACTTCTAATTTTTTCGAAAATGCCGATTGTCGTTGGTTTTTCTGTGCAATCAATTTCTCTATTCGAAGTAATACTATTTCCAGATTAAATGGCTTAGCCAAATATTCGTCGGCTCCCGATTGATAGCCTGTCAGTTTTAAATCTTCAGATGTGCGAGCCGTCAATAATATTACGGGAATATGCGAAGTCAGTACGTTCGATTTGATCCGTTTGCAAAGTTCGAATCCATCAACTTTGGGCATCATCACGTCACTTATGATTAAATCGGGAGATTTTGACAAAGCCAAAACTTCTCCTTCTTCACCATCAGCAGCTTTAAAAACTTCATATTTATGTGACAATTCCGTTGCCAGAAAACGTCTCAAATCATCATTGTCTTCCACTACTAAAAGGGTCTCTTTTTTTGATGTTGTTGCAACAAACTGATTGTGGATTGCGTCTTCAGGAACTGCAACAAGAGTTTCAAAATCGGTTTTTTGAGGGACAAGATTTGTTGGAATTGTAGCCGAAAATACAGTTTTCACATTAGGTTCACTTTCCACAATTATATCTCCCGAATGCAATTCAACATATTCTTTTACCAAATGCAATCCAATTCCGCTTCCGCCCTGAGTTGTTGAAGCCTGATAAAAACGGTTGAATACATTCGGTATATCGTTTTCTGAG
This sequence comes from Flavobacterium zubiriense, assembly GCF_041729725.1. Taxonomy (NCBI): domain Bacteria; kingdom Pseudomonadati; phylum Bacteroidota; class Flavobacteriia; order Flavobacteriales; family Flavobacteriaceae; genus Flavobacterium; species Flavobacterium zubiriense. The sequence continues at coordinate 244,684 of NZ_JBCFQL010000003.1, forward strand.
ATTCCCGAACCCGAGTCGATAACTTCTAATTGTACAAAATCCGAATTTTGATTTTCTAATGACTGCGAAAGTCGGATTGTAATTGTTCCTCCTGCTGGAGTAAACTTAAAAGCATTCGACAATAGGTTATTAATTACCTTGTACAGTTTATCATTATCAAAGTACATGAATAGCTCTGGCATATCAGAATCTACCGAAAAATCAATCTGTTTCTCCTGAGCCAGCTTGCTAAATAAGTCTTCGAATTGCGTTACAAAATCCACCAAATCACCAAAAGTCAGATTCAGTTTTTCACCCGAAATTTCCAATCGTCTAAAATCCAATAATTGATTGACCAAATGCTGTAAGTTTAACGCATGACGGTGCACTAGTTTAATTCTGGATTCAATTGAAGTCTCTTTTATTTCCTTTAAAATAGATTCCAGCGGGGTAATAATCAACGTAAGCGGTGTACGAAATTCGTGGCTGACATTGGTAAAAAAATTAAACTTTAGTTCATTTAGCTTTTCTTCATTCTTGCGCATTAATTGCTGATTTGTCCATTTTTTATAATAGGACAAAGCAAAATAAAGTAACAGCAAAATGATTGCCAGATACAAAACATACGCAATTGGCGTTTTCCAAAAAGGCGGATTAACAACAATACTAATTTTAGCATATTCATTCGACCATTCCCTACTATTACTCGCTGCCTTCACTTTCAGTACATAAGTTCCCGGAGCTAAATTGGTATAGGAAGCACTTCCAGTTCCATTTTGCGCTACTATTTCACGCCAATTATCATCAACCCCTTCCAAACGATAGCGGTAATACGTTTGTGTAGGATTGACATAATTCAATGCCGAAAAATTAACACTTATAAAGTTCTGATTGTAGTTTAAAATTATACTTTTAGTTGTAGCAATTGCATTTTTCAATATGATATTCCCATCATAGGACTCTCCCGATTTTACTTTATTTCCAAAAAGCGTTAAACCCGTAAACAATGGTTTCTGTAATTGTTTAAACGACCAAGGTTTTTGTAAATCGATACTGTTAAAACCATTTACACCGCCCATATACAACTGCCCATTATCCGAAGCAAAAACTGCCGAAGCGGTAAATTCATTTTCTATTACCCCATCCAAATGATTAAAATTAGCCATCGAAAAACGAAGCTTTTTTTCTTTAGTATTTACCGCAATACGGGAAACACCGCCTGCAGTGGTAATCCAAATTAGTCCTTGTTTGTCTTCTGTAATTCCTTTAATGCTATTATTTACCAAACCATCATCGGTAAAAAGCGTATGCAATTCGGAATTTGACGGTTGCCAAACACTTAACCCGTCCTGAGTTCCAATCCACACAATACCACGACTGTCTTTAAAAATTGCAGTATAATTTTGATTTTCATTCTTCAGCAGTTCTTTTAGCGGTTGACTGACAGTATTTTTTTTATAATTATAAACAAACAATCCAGTGTTACTTCTTGCAAAAAAAGATTGGGTATCAAAAGGAATCAGTTGAGAAACGGAACCTAATGATTCGCCATTCAATGTCAATTTCAGCGACTGAAAAACTCCATTCTCAGGATTAAAAACAGCTAATCCTTTGGATGTTGCTGCCAAAAATTGCCCATCAGGTTTTTCTACAATAGAACGACAATTTCCTCCGAGGAGATTAATATGTTTTACCTGATTATTTTGCACACAATACACGCCTTTACTTCTGGTACAAATCCATATTCGATTTTGCGAATCTCTTGTCATCGAAAGACAATCAACATCAGCTGGTAAACCTGTAAAAATGGAGAGTTTCTCAGTTTCGGGCAAATAACTGTATAAGCCATTTTTGGTTCCAACCAGAATTGTATTTTGTTCCGTTTGCTCAAAACAAGTTACATCAATATCTTTTAGTTGTGTTCCAAAAAACATTTTTCCAACATTCTTAAATTTGAATCGGTCGGGATGGTAATACAACAATCCATGATTGAATGTCCCAATCCAAAGTCCGCCATGTAAATCGTTATAAAGGGTACTGGCTTCAGTATTTACTGCGGTTTCATCAACCAACTTGAACGATGGAATCAATCGTTTTTCTTTCAGATTCTTATCAATAAACCACAATCCAATTGCGCAACTTACCCATAAATTGCCTTTGTTATCAACAGAAATTGTATTGAGCCAATAGTCAGTTTCGAGTATTTTTGTATGCGTTCGCTTTTTACTATCATAAGCCAACATAATGCCTTTGTATCCATTTCGAATTTGATACAATGAATTGCCCGTCTGAACCACCATGAGCGTATTATTGTATTTCGATTGCTCTTGATTCGATAAAGAATTGGTTTTATACAACTCTTTGGCTGTTTTCAAATCATAACAAACAATCAATCCGTTTCTATAAAAAAGAAAAAGTTGTTGTTTGACTACAGCTACATCATACAATTGGTCTTTTGTTCCATTAAGCGTAGAAACATTTTTAAGAAAAACAGCGGTCTTTCCGTTTTTAGCATCCCTAAATAACAGTTTATCTGAAGACGTAAGCACCCAATAATTTTGAGAAGCATCCACAAAAAAGTCGGCAATGGGTTCCCAAATTCCCATTTTAAACAAAACACTGTCGGGTTTTGACACAAAACGTTCCTGTTTGATATCAATACCCATCAACTTTCCTTTGTCTTTTATCCAGACATATTCTTTGTCCACATAACCGTGGTGAAATCCTGAATAAGCCGTTAATGGCGAAATGTTATTGCCTTTTAGATGTAAATATTTAAAGGAAGTTCCATCATAAATATTGGTTACACCTTCGGTAGTGACAACCATTCGTCCATCTTGAAGTTGCAAAATGGTACGCACCCTATTTTCCGAAAGTCCGTTTTTAGAATCGATAGCTGTAAATACAAAAGACTGCTGTGCATTTAGAAAGATACTAAAACACAAAAACAGCCCCAGTAAAATATTTCGAAAAAAATTACTATTCATATTTGTTATTGGAATTCTAAGAAGGAATTCAGAATAACGAAACTACAAAAAAACTGTATTATAATTTAGATTACTTTCTCTGAAGCATTTTCAAATCAACTACCGTTCTAAAACCCACATGATTCGAACTGGAACCTTCGGCTAATGCCATTCGGGCAGAAATTCTAAAACTAGAACAATACGATTCATTACACAAAAAAGAACCTCCTTTGATTATTCTTTCTTTTTCATATTGATTATTCGGGTTAAAAGCTTCGGTAGCTCCTTGCGGATTGTTTACCGTTTCTCCTTTCGAAAATAATTCCTGGTAATAATTTGCATTGTAATAATCCTGCGTAAATTCCCAGACATTTCCAGATAAATCATAAATTCCTAATGAATTTGGAGCAAATGATTTCGTCGCAGCCAAAAACGCAAAACCATCTTCATTTGTATTAGAATTAGGGAAATTACCTTGCCAAGTATTGGCTTTTTTATCTATTTTTGATTGATCATCGCCCCAGGTGTAAACAGGATTTTTTAAATTCCCCATAGCAGCTAATTCCCATTCGGCTTCGGTGGGCAGTCTGCGTTTCGCCCATTTGCAATAAGCCTGAGCATCTTCAAAAGAAATATGTACCACCGGATAATTGTCTTTTCCTATAATATTGGAATTTTTACCTTCAGGATGTCTCCAATTGGCTCCTATTTGCCATTTCCACCATTGTTGAAAATCAGTATAATTTGTAACATTTTTTACCTCATCATTAAAAACCAATGAACCTGGCTGCAATATGGAATCAGCTGGTTTAGGTGTTCCCTCGGGCAAGGTTTTTTTGAACTCTTCCCAAATAATAGGTCTTTCGGCGGTGGTTACATAATGCGTTTCGGCTACAAATTTTTTAAAACTGGCATTGGTCACTTCGGTTATATCCATAAAAAAACCATCCACTGCAACACTGTGTGCTGGTTTTTCATGTTCTAAAGCTAGTCTATCGTTTGTTTTTGCTCCTTGAGTAAATGTATTTCCTGGAACCCAAACCATATTGGGAGGAGTTACAACATTTTCTGGCTGTTCTTTGACAACTTGCTCTTTGTTATTGCAAGCGAAAATGACAACCAAAAAAATCCCAAGAACCCATTTGCTTATCTTCATACCAATTGTAATTTATCTAAAAAGCGAAAAATACTTATAACCTCCTAAAATTTAGGAATAGACAAAACTACTATTTTTTATTCCAATTCCATTACCAAAACCGATTGTGCTTCCAAGGTAAATTCCTTTCCCAAATCCACCGTTTTTCTGGACAAAACATCTTTACCCACTTTAAAATCTTTTATATTTTCCTGAAAACGTTTGGTTTCGATATTCTTGGACGTTAATCCGTTGTTGATAACAACCATAACCGTTTTACTATCTGTATATCTAAAATAAACATAAACATTATTTTCTGGAATATAGTGTGTCATTTTCCCAAAATGTACCGCTTCATTTGTTTTTCTCCATTGGAACAATTTAGACGTAAAATCAAAAAATTGTTGTTGCTCAGCGGTTCTTCCATTTTTAGTAAAAGCATTATTACTGTCGCCATTCCAACCACCAGGAAAATCGAGACGAATGGCTCCGTCGCCTTCATTTTTATTTCCAGCCATCGCTATTTCGGAACCATAATACAACTGTGGAATTCCGCGTACAGTAGCCATTAAAGTCATTGCCATTTGGTATTTCTTGAAGTCTTTTTTATAAATTTCGTTAAAACGCTGCGTATCGTGATTTTCGACAAAAGTCAAGATATTATTTGGATTTGGATACAGAAAATCATTAGTAAAATTATCATAGATTCTAATAAGTCCTTTGTCCCACTCTGCCTGATTTTCGTTGAAAACCACACTTGTTGCATCGTGCAAAGTAAAATCCATTACGCTAGGTAAATAAGAATTGTAGTTTTGAATGGCTGCTAATTTACTGTCTTTTTGCCAATACGCCATTTGTGCTTGATCGTGCATCCATACTTCACCTACAATATTAAAATTAGGGTATTCGTCGGTGATGGCTTTCGTCCATTTTGCAATTCCAATTTTGTCATTATACGAATAAGTATCTACTCGGAATCCATCTAAATCAGCATATTCAATCCACCAAATAGCATTTTGAATCAGATAATTCAACACCAAAGGATTAGATTGGTTTAAATCCGGCATTGATTTTACAAACCAACCGTCCATACACATTTTCGCATCAATTTTGGAAGCATTAGGATCAAATTGAGTCGTCATGCGATAATTGGTTTGTGCGTAACCTGGAAATTGATGAATCCAATTGTAAGTTGGCAAATCATTCATCATCCAATGTTGAGCTCCCCAATGATTTGTTACATAATCCATGATGAGTTTCATGTCTCTTTTATGTAATTCGGATGCTAATTTTAGATACTCCTCATTGTTTCCATAACGCGGATCAATTGTATACACATCCGATTGCCCGTATCCATGATAGGAACCTTGTGGATCATTGTCTTCACAAAGTGGTGTTGGCCAAAGTGCTGTAACACCTAATTCTTGAATGTAATCCAGATTTTGAATTATTCCTTCAATATCACCTCCATGTCTTCCGCTTGGATTGTTTCGATCTGCTTTTTCGGTTAGTGTTTTTTGGCTATCGTTTTTGGGGTTTCCATTGGCAAAACGGTCGGGCATTATTAAATAAATCATATCCGAAGCATCGTAACTTTTGCGTAAAGCGGAATTTTCTCTCCGCTTTTTTAAGGCATATTTCCTTGTAAAAGTCACTTTGTTATTTTTCGAAAATGAAAAAACAATATCCTGTGGAGCAATTCCTTTGGTATCAATGGTTACAAAAAGATAATTGGGATTTTCTGTTTTTTGAATGTCTTTTATTGGAATGGCATTCGAAACAGTCACTTCATTTTCAGCAATTTTATTGCCATAAAATAAAATTTGCACTTCGGGATTGTGCATTCCAGCATACCAAAACGGAGGCTCTACTCTTTGTATTTGAGCAATAGTGCCTAATGAAAACAAAAGCAATAACAGCGTGACTACTTTTACTATTTTCGATTTTTTATTATATCCTTTAAGATTCATATTTGCAGTAATTAATTAGTTTTAAATTGCCAAATTTGACCAACAGTTTCTCCTCCTTTATTGTCTTTGACCACTACTCTCCAATAATAATTTGTGGCCGTTTGCAAGGAGTTTTGCACTAAGGAAGCTGATGTTAAATTGTTTCCAACTTTTGTAAGAGGAGGATTTGCAGTTCCCAGATACACATCGTAGGTGAGAATGTCATTAGTATCAACATCCGTTGCTGACCATTTTAAATTTGCTGTTGCCGAATTGACAAAAGAATTAATTTCAGGCTGTACCAATTGAGGTGAAAATGGCAAATGATTTGCTAACGCCGTCGCCTCAGTATAAAAACTATAGGTTGTAGAATAATTACTGGAGTCATTCTTGTTGTCAGTTGCCTTCACTCTCCAATAGTAAGCCACGCCTTTGTTTAAAATTACCGTTTGCCTAACTGCAGCAGCTTCGATCGTTTTTACAATTTGTGTAAATTGATTGTCGGTCGCAATTTGTAGCTGATAAACAATCGAATTGTTTTCTGCATCTGTCGAGCCGCCCCATTCTAAATCAACTGTATTGTTAATACAAAGAGTTGCATTTGCTGGAGACACCAATACAGGAACACTCGGTGGCGTATTTTTAGTTTCCTGTGTTGGCGAATCATCACTACCACAAGAAAACAATACGAAACTCATTAAAATGGAATAAATTATATTTCTCATGTTTACTTTTTTATGATGGTTATACTCATAGGATTTTCTATATATACTTTGGCAACATAGATTCCACTAGCTAATTTTTCTACATTAAGTTGAATTTTTTGATCAACCACAGCATAGTTTCCTTTTGAAATTAATTGTCCAGCTGCTGAATGCAATTCAATAATTACTGTTTTCTTGGAAGTAGGAGTTAAAATTGTAAACAAATCCTGAGCAGGATTAGGATAGCCAATAACATTTTCCACATCAACTATCTTTTTTGTATAAATCCCTTCGCAAGCATTTCCCGACTTTACTTCCAGCAAATCCCCTTGTTGAACTGCAACTGTAAAATTTGCAACATCGGTTTCAAATTGTGGGCTGCCATTAAGAAAAACTTGAAATGGTGCAGTACCATTGCTCATTTCTACCGCAAGTTTATCAGAAAAGAGTGTTGATTTCCCTGTTAAAGACAATCCTTTATTGATAGTCACATTAAAACATTGCTCAAAAGTTTTTCCCTCAATAGTGACACAAACTAAATAAGTTCCTGAAGCTAAATTTGGAATAGTAAGGCTGTTGTTTGTAAAATTATAATTCACCCCATTAATTTGGGCTACATAATTATAAGTCTGAGCCGCTGTAATAATTATTTCACCATTATTTTTGTTCAAACAAGTTTCAGCTTTTGATTCCACTGTAAAATTATCCGATGGCAATACAAAGGGAACATCTGCTGAAAAAGCGGGTTTATTGCCATAAATCCTGAATTGACCGGCTGGAATTGCAATAGGAGCACTTACATTGGTTACATTCAATATTGTGTTATCCATCAAATTATACCATTCTCCAGCATAAGGAAATCCAGTAGTTACATTTTGAGTTGTTACATCAAAATTAGACAGCATTACTACCTCTTTTAAACTATTCGCTGGCAGAGAAGCATCGGAAATTTTTATGTTTTTAGTTAACGAACTGGAATTTGTCATCGTTACTGTTCCGGAAAACACCGCTTCCTGAGTCTTCAATTTTATTATTTTAGCCCAATCGGCATAAATTTTATATCTATTGTCATTGTTTAACCAATTAGCTGTCCACTGATTTTGTGGTTTGGTATCCAATTTACAATCGCCCGAACTGATATCTGTTGTAGTATTAACAGTCCCGTTATTGCAGGTAAATATGGAATCATCATAGCCTAATTCGCCAAAATGCCAAATCATTTTAGGGCCTGGAATTAATAATGAAACTGCCCCAATAGCTGACATTCTGGATAATGCCGTATTTAGATTTCGTACATTATGTGCCGAATTGGTACTATTTCCAAAGTGCAAATTTTTATACATCAGGCGTTCCTCATCATGACTTTCGGCATAACCCATCAGTCTGTTTTTGGTAAACCCCCTGCTGTTGCTGTTTATTCTTGCAATATTTGAGGCATAACCCATTGAAAGTTCGTTGTATTCGGTGGTCATTTTCCCCCACAACATCACGCCTTTACTCGGAGTTTCTTCAATCCTGTAGTTCGCCCATTCTTGCTCTTCGGCATCGGTTCCTAAATGTTCGAAAATAGCATAATGTGTTGGATCTAAACTCCAGGAATAATCGGCATAGGATTTTAAAACCTCCACGCGATCTTGCTGAAAAGCATTGGTACAACTTTCATCAGAAGCGGTACAATTTTGCGTAAAACCTTTGGTTAAATCCCAACGAAATCCGTCAATTTTATACTCTTCAATCCAATGTTTGATAACCCGATGAACATAATATTGGGTTCTGGATTGTTGATGGTTAAAATCTTCTCCCACACTATAGGAATGTTTCGCCGCCGTATTGAAATAAGGATTTTCAGTTGAAGGGCTTCCCCAGCCATCGCCATCAGGATCATTCATCCACATTCGGTTCATAGGGTTTCGCCCAAAAGCATGATTCAAAGCGATATCCAGAATTACGGCAATACCGTTTTGATGACATAAATCAATAAATTCTTTTAATTTTTCTGAAGTTCCATAAAATTTATCCAAAGCCATGTGAAAAGAAGTGTTATAGCCCCAACTTTCATTGCCTTCAAATTCCATTACTGGCATTAATTGAATGGCGTTTATCTTTAAGTTTTTGAAATAATCAATTCTGTCAATTAAACTTTGGTAGTTTCTTTTTGCATCAAAATCCCTCACTAGAACTTCATAAACTACTAATTTTTCTTTTTCCGGTTTCACAAAATTAGTGGTCGCTGCACTCCATAAATAAGGAATTTGACCTGTTTGTAAAACAGTAACTTCACGCTCTTGCCCTACCGGGTAAGACGGTAAGTTGGGATAGGATGCAGCTGGAATTGTAGGATCATCAAAAGGCGATAAAACCAAAGTAGAATAGGGATCGGCTACTTTGACTATGGCAGGAGAATTTACCAGAGGAGTTGCATCAACAACCCAATACTGATAGCTATATTTTGTTCCAGATGTCAAACCGCTTAATTCCAACCAAAATTTCCCGGAAACAGGATCTTTTTTCATGGCATAGTTGCTGTTGGGCTGCCAATTGTTAAAACTTCCTGCCACATAAACAAAATCCTTTAAAGGAGCGTCAAGTACCAATATTGCTTTGGTTGCATCCGAAACATTGTAATTAATACCATCTTCTAAGTCCGAAGGCATTGCTTCCAAAACAATCCCCGGATTGACAATAAGCCCAAATTTTTTAGTTATAGTTGTTGCGCCTTGGGTTATTTCTAATACATAATTTTGGTTTGCCGTTATATTTGAATGCGTAAAACTATAATCAGCTGTAGTTGCAGTATTAATATTAATTCCGTTTGCCAAAAGAGTATAGCTGGCATCTCCGTTTGTATTTGTTGCCGATATGGTGAAATTTTGTCCGGAAGTAATGATTGTTGCACTATTTTGCAAAGGTGCGGTTAATGTTGCTTGAAAAGCGCCCACATTAAAAAAAGTATCGGCAGTTTGCATTGTCCCTGCATCATTTCTTATCACCACACAAATTTCAGTAATTGTACTTGATGTAGGCACACCAAAATAAGCATATAAATCAGAAGCTATTTCTAATTTATAATTAGTTCCAGATACTAAAGTTAAGGTGGGTTGTGTAGAATTATTTCCCCAACTTCCTTTTACATTCTGCCATCTTGTTCCGTTTACGGTTAAACCAATATGCGCATACAAAGTACCTGAATAACTTGCTAAAGGAGTTCCCGTTTTATTAAAATTAAGGGTAACAGTTCCATTAGCTAAAGCAGGAGAAGGAGTAGTGGTAAATTGCGCAAAGCAAATTGATGAAAACAGTAAAAATAATATGGTAATTTTTTTCATAATTAGTCAGATAAAAAAAGGGCTACCCATTAGATAGCCCCTTATAATTTTACAATTATAACCCGTTGGGTGAAATTATCAAAAACGTCAGTTCGAGTGTTTTTTGCGTAATGAAATGAAGCGAAAAATGTATCGAGAACCGTTTTTTATTCAATATTTTCTTGTTCTCGATACAAATTTTCCGAAAAAGTTGTCGCGTTTTCTGAAAATTTACTCGAACTGACGACAATTTAATATCCAAAAACAATTTCACCCAACGAGTAATTATATTATTGTTGATTAGGCAACATCAGATAACTGCCGTCTAAATCATTAAAATAGACTTTGTATTTTGATTTGGCCACCGGAATATCACCTCCACTAGCTCCGTTTGCAGTATATCCTGAAAAAGCAGTATCGCCTCCCCAGTTTACATCCCAGGCATTATTAGCTCTGAACTTTCCTTTTCCATCAAATAAACTGATCGTTAGTGTCCAGATGTGAGGATCAAATGTAGATTGAATCATATCAGTATCATCTCCCCAACCGGCTTCTGTTCCTGTTCTTGAAGAACCAATGAATCCAATAACACTATAATTCGTTGCTGCCGAAGCATCATAAGAAACTAAGGTGTAAGTCAAGGTTTGTGTATTCATAGTAAAAGTATAATAACCCGCCGTTGCAATGTTAAACGTTGCAGGATCAGCATCGGCATCTGTTCCTCTGTAGGCTAGAGTACCTGATGCGCCCATGCCATACATTGGTATCCAGCTTCCTAGAGATGAAATTACTTTGAAAGCACCTACTTTGAAATAACCCGTGTATTTATAAAGTTTTGGATTCGTTCCACTTCTGAATAAGGGTTGGTTTCCTTTGTTGGGATCCCAACCTGCAACGGTAGCATCTCCAACTAAATACCAGTCCGTAAATGCATAAGCGACTAAACCAGAATAAGTAGTAACACTAATTGTAATTGTTTCTTCCGTTTCCATTGGTACACCTCCGGAAACACTACATTTTAGCTTAACATCAAACAACTTTGCTGTTCCAGGTACTGCACCCAATTCAATTGCTGCTTGATTCAAACTTTTAACAGTTACCGCTGCTTGAGTCACATCATTCGTTGTTGCTAATGTTTGAGCGTTTGTAAAATCACCGTCTTTAACATCCATCATTAATGAATAAGTTACCACTACATCATTTGAATATTCTGCGGCAGTCCATGTGAATACATCTGCTTCATTATTAGCAGCTTCTTCGGTAAGAACATACTCTTTTCCTGTGGTAGGAAGGGTCATTTCGGGAGCTGAAACACTCTCAAGAATTGGTCTATTATCTACATCATCAGCATTACATGAAACTGCTAAGATGCTAATAAACGCGATTAAAATTTTAGATATATTTTTCAATTGTATCATTTTTATAAATTAAAAAATTAGTTTATGTAGCCTATATTTTGTTCCAATGTTGGATTTGCCTGAATAATTCTGGAAGGAATTGGCATTAAATCTCGGAACGATTCAGTAGCCGAACCATTTGCGGTACCACCTTTCCATTGCCAAATTTTACTTCCGCCAGTGAATTTTCCAAAACGAATTAAATCAGTTCTTCTGTGGCATTCCCAGAATAATTCTCTTCCTCTTTCGTCCAAAATAAAATCAAGAGTCAAATCGGATGCACTTATTGTTGCCGCATTTGCTCTATTACGCAGTTGATTGATATAACCTACAGCTGTTGTAATATTACCTGAAGCAGCACCTCTAACCGTTGCCTCGGCGTACATTAAATAAACATCTGACAATCGGTACATTGGAAAATCAGTATCTGGAATATCATTTCTTTGGGCTGCTGAACCGTCTGATTTTTTGTTGATGTATTTAGTAACAGCATAACCGTTTGTGAAAGTTCCTATATTTGCAATATCCAGAGTCTGACCTTCTGTATAAAAAGTACCTCGTTTATCAGCAGTTGCAGTGGCATCTGGAAAAAGTGAGACAAACTCTCTACGAGTTCTGATTCCCTGCCATCCTCCATCCATACCTCTAGAAGCTGCATCCATACTTCCTCCAATAGAGGCGTGCAAAATAAAACTCATACCACCACCCGTGGCTCTAATAGCATTTCCATCACTTACAATTGGGAAAATAAATTCATTTTGAGCTCCATTAGTGTTATTGTCAGCAGAGAATAAATAGTTGTAAGGAACATTAGCAAATGTATATCCTGAATTATTGATAATATCCCCACATAAAGTACCCGCTTCATCAAATCTCTCAGTTCCAGTATATACTTTAGCATTCAAATAAATTTGTGCTAATAGAAATTTTGCCGCTGTTTTATCGACTCTACCATATTCATTTGTTCTAGAATCGGCAAGGCTGTTGTCTAAGTCTTTTAGTTCCGATTCTATATAAGCAAAAACTTCTGCTCTTGTTTTTTGTTCTGGATAGAAAAAACCCACTGGATCATTTTCGGTAGTAATAGGTACATTTCCAAACAAATCCATCAAATTGTAATACGAAAAAGCTCTTAAAAAACGGGCTTCGGCTCTAAAAGTCGCAATTTCAGCTTTTAGGCTAGCATCTACACCTCTTGCCGCTAATTTCTCGTCTGTAGTTTGTCTTAAAAACTCATTGGAAACACTAATTTGGTAAAAAGCTCTCGAAAAAGTTCCGGCTAAAAATTCATTAGCAGGCGACCAGTTTTGCGTATTCATGGTTGGCAAAGCACCATCTGCCCAGGCAATAATAGCCTCGTCAGTAGGGAGTTCTTGCACTACAAACAGCAATCTTAAATAGCTGCTAAAATCGCCACCTATCCCTGCAATATCTGCCGCACCATCTCCGTCATTACCTCCCACATACAAACCTGCATACATTTTGGCTAATACTTGCTTATAAGAGGCTGGATCTTCAAAAAATGCTTCTGACAAAAACTCATCATCGTCTTTTGGGGTTACTTCCAAGTCGTTTGAACAGGAAGTAAGGGTCATATTCAATCCTAAAATCAATAGGAAAAAATAAGAGGTATATTTGAATATTATTTTCATTTTATTTCTTTTTTAAAAAATTGTTTTTCAGTTCGCTATTAAAAATTCGCATTCACTCCAAACAAGAAAGTTCTCGCTCTTGGGTACACATTATTGTCAATTCCATTGAATTTTTCTGGGTCTAATCCGTTGTATTTTGTTAGAACAAGAACGTTTTGAACTCCTGCTGTAAATCGTACTGCAGCAGTTTTCAACAGTTTTTTATCGAAGGTGTAGCCAATAGTAATATTTTCCAATTTTATAAAAGAAGCATCTTTTATATAGTAATCAGATAAGTATCTTGAGGTACCGTTATCTTCAAAAGTGAAACCGGTATTCAAGTAATCAGTACTTACATTAGACAAATCAGTTTGTCTTCTTAAACCTGCATCCGAATACCCTAAATTAGAACTCACGTTATCAAAAATATAGTTGCCTAAACTGGCTCTCCAGTTCATGGTAAAATCAAATTTTTTGTAGTTTACCGTTGAGAATACACCAAAAGTATAATCGGGTGCGGGTTTATTGTAGCGGTAACGATCAGCATCATCTATTTTTCCATCGTCGTTTCTGTCAACATAAGCACCTGCAATTGGTTTTTTGTTAGCATCATATAATTGTTCGTACACAAAGAAGGAGTTAGGTGTAAATCCTACCGAGTTAATTTGGATTTTATTTCCTCCGCCACCAGCGATATTATCTCCTGTAAAATACCCTTGAAAACCAGGAACTGTAATTCCTAATTGATCGATCTTTTGATCGATGTATGTGGCGTTGAAAGCTAAGTTCCAAGTCAAGTTATCATTTTTAACGATATCAGATTGAATATTAAATTCAACTCCTTTAGTTCGTACACTACCAATATTAAAGAAACCTTGATTTCTAATATTTGCTCCGTCAGGAACAGCAATTTCTGCTAATAAATCAGTCGATTTTTTATTAAAATAATTAATAGTTCCTGTAATTCTTTCATTTAAGAAACCAAAATCTACTCCTAAGTTTGTTTCGGCTAATTCTTCCCATTTGATATTTTCATTATATCCTTCTGGTCTAGCTGTTGCATAAATAGTGTTGCCAAAAATATATTGTGAACTAATTGTTCCTCGAGTTACTCTTTGTAAATAATCGTATTGAGCTGAAATATCTTGTTGCCCTGTAGTTCCGTAACCCACTCTTAATTTTAAACTTGATAATGTTTCATTGTCTTTTAAGAACGATTCTTCAGCAAGATTCCAGGCAAAGGCAGCTCCTGAAAAATTTCCCCAACGATTAGCTTCAGAAAAACGCGAAGTTCCATCTCGTCTATAATTTAATGTCAATAAATAACGACTGTCGTACCCTAAATTTAAACGACCAAAATAAGATTGTAGATTAATATCTGGATCTGTAATAACGTCTTCGTTTGGATTCGGTTGTCTGATTTCTCCAGTTTGGTATCTTTCTTTTTCAAACAGTTGGTAGTTATAACCCGCAGTAGCATCAATTTTAAACTTCCCTAAATCTTTAGTATAATTAAAGTAAGTATTCAAATTCTTATTTTGAAGCATATCAGTATAGCTGGAGTAATTCCCTAAGTTTACCCATTCCCCTGAAGTAAAAGCATTCGGCTGAAATCCTAGAGCGCTTTGATTGCTTACTTCAGTATATCCTTCGCTGTCAAATCTATCAATCCCTGCTTCTGCAACAACTCTTAAATCTTCAAAGAAATGCAATTTATAATCTAACCTAACATTTCCCCATTTTCTGGTAGATGTAGCTCTTCTTTCATCCTGATTTAATCTTGCTACTGGATTTCTAGCGGGTAATAAAGGTAAGTTTCCATTAGGTTCAAACCATTCGAAATAGCCACCATAACGAGAATTTGCATCATAAACAGCTTGAGTTGGATCAAAACTAATAGCACTTCCAATTACCGCTCCTTCATCTTGAAATTGATTTTTACCAAAGGACATGTTTCCGTTAATATCAATTCGTAAATGATTGTCGAATAAAACAGGATTTAGGGAGATAGATGTAGTTGTTCTTTCAAAAGAAGTGTTTCTTAATATCCCGGAATTATCAACATTTCCCACAGACAATCGTACTGGTAATTTATTAAACAAAGCACCACTCATAGATATGTTGTTGTTCATTGTCAATGAAGTGTGGAAAATTTCATCCTGCCAATTGGTATTTGCAGTTCCCATCAAGGCTTGTTGCTCAGCTGTTCCTCTTTCGTTTACAAAAGCACGAAACTGATCAGCACTTAAAACATCTACTTGATTGGCTACAGTATTTACACCTAACTGAGAGCTGAAATTTACTTTTATCCCCCCTTTTGTTCCTTTTTTAGTAGTAATTACAATTACCCCATTGGCAGCACGGGAACCATAAATTGCAGCAGCCGAAGCGTCTTTTAAAACCGTAAACGATTCAATATCATTTGGATCAATTGTAGAAAGAATACTGGTAGCTCCACTTGGCACAGTATTACTCAAAGGAAGTCCGTCTAATACAATTAAAGGCTCATTAGATGCTGATAAAGAAGAACCTCCACGGATTCTAATATCTGCTTTTGCTCCAGGAGCACCTCCACCCGTTACATTTACACCTGAAATACGACCACTAATTAAACTTTCTGGTGTTACATTTTGTCCTTTGTTAAACTCTTTTGAAGAAATTTGAGATACGGATCCTGTTGCATCTTTTTTCTTTACCGTACCATACCCCACTTGTACCACTACTTCTTTTAATTCATTAGAATCCTCTGCCAATACTATTCGGATATTTTGTCCAGTGGCAGCTACTTCCTTCGAAGTAAATCCAATAAAAGAAACCATCAATACTTGAGATTGACTTGATAAAGGCAAAGTAAAAGCACCGTTAACATCTGTAATTGTACCAACATTAGTTCCTTTAATTAGAACACTAGCTCCAATTAATGGTTCTCCTTTTTGATCTACTATGAGACCAGAAATTTTGTTAGTTGCATTTTGAGCAACTAGGTTTGGCATAATAAATAGTATGCTACACAATACTAAAATGTAATACATACTGTTTTTCATTTTGACCATAATTTTTTTGTTTTTGGTTGTTAATAATTTTGGTTTTATAAAATCGACATACACTTTAAACTCATCATCAAAGAGCCTTATTTCGATTTCGATAACGTAAAATTATATGGATTTAACAGCCTCAATTTTAGCAACAATAAAAATGTAGTTAATCCATTAATTATAAACTATTAAACATTTATATATCAGTAATTTATATATTTTATTTCTTAAAAAAAAGTAGTGAAAAAGTAGTGCAAAAAACTGAATTTTAGCTCTTTTTAGCCCTATTAGCAAATAGTTAGCTTAACAATCAAATAACTGTGCAATCAACAATTATTCATTCTATTATTTACATAATAAATAAATTAAGTTACGAATAAATACACACTTAATAAAATATTTCAACTAATTAAAATCAAAAAACATGAATAAAAAAACAGTATTAAAATTCATAAAAACAAGTATTTTGTTTTTAATAATAGCTACATAAGCTAAATTATGCTGATAGTAATTTTATACTGATAAATAGAAATACAAATGCTTCTAATAACGCGTTGGGTAAAATTGCTTTTGGATAATAAATTTTCGTCAGTTCGAGTGAATTTTGAGAAAATTTAGAATAAAAACGGTTCTATATTTGCCTGTGGCAGACAGTCATTTTTCACTTCATTTCATTACGAAAAAAACTCCAACTAACGTTTTTGATAATTTCACCCAACGGTTTATAATATTAAATTACTGGATGAAAAAAATACCATTTAAAAATATAAAATAATCCGATTTTTTGCTCCCTCTGTCATTGCGAAGGATGAAGCAACTTTGAAGAGGATCCAGGTGAGAAAAACAAAAAAAGGCTTTATATTTTTAAATGGCAATTACAATTGAACTCTTAAAAATTAACCATAAAAAAACCCTCAAATTACTTTGAGGGTTCCGTAATAAAAAACACAATTTTGATACTACTAACTTAACCAATTAAATAACCAAACTTTTCTATATTACGGTATTTTATTACTTCACTAAATCTATTTAACTTCAACAATACTAATTGCATAACCCCCACCTTGAGCTGAAAATTGGCTCAATTTAGATTTGTTAGTTACTTTTATTTTTCGAATGCTATAAGCTTGAGGATTGGTTTTATAATGAGCCTCTTTTGCGTCAGCATAAACCGTGGCTTCGTAATTTTTACCTTTTTCCAGAAAGTCAAATTTAATTGTTGAAACACGAGCTGTTTCGCCATTTACATTCCCTACAAACCAATTGTTAGTTCCTTTGGCTTTTCTTGCAACACTTATGTATTCTCCTGGTTCAGCTTCTAAATATTTACTATCGCTCCAGTCTACTGCAACATCCTTAATAAACTGAAAAGCATCGGCAAAACGATTGTAATTTTCAGGCAAATCGGCAGCCATTTGTAACGGACTATACATGGTTACATACAATGCCAATTGGTTAGCTAGAGTACTATTCAAATGCGAAGTATTTTCAGGATTTAATTTACTAATATCCATTTCAAAAATACCTGGCGTATAATCCATTGGACCTCCAATTAAACGGGTAAATGGTAATATGGTAACGTGGTTTGGTTTTGAGCCTCCAAAAGCCTGATATTCAGTTCCTCTGGCTGATTCATTTCCTATTAAATTAGGATAGGTTCTACAAATTCCTGTAGGACGAATAGCTTCGTGTGCATTGACCATAATTTTATAATCTGCTGCTTTTTCTACTGCATATTGGTAATGATTAACAGACCATTGATTGTAGTGATTTTCACCACGTGGAAGAATTGGCCCTACATAACCACTTTTTACAGCATCATAACCATTGTCTTTCATAAACTGGTAGGCTTTATCCATGTGGCGCTCATAATTGCGGGTAGAACCTGAGGTTTCATGGTGCATCATCATTTTTACACCTTTTGATTTTGCATATTCATGAATCCCTTTTACATCAAAATCTGGATACGGTGTTACAAAATCAAAAACATAATCTTTTGAATGTCCAAACCAATCTTCCCAACCTTCATTCCAACCTTCTACTAAAACGGCATCAAAACCATTCGACGCTGCAAAATCAATGTATTTTTTTACATTGGCAGTGTTTGCTCCGTGCTTGCCATTTGGTTTGGATTTAGCATAATCAGAAACTCCTAATTGTACCGTTGAAAAATCATCAGTATAAGCCCAAGAGCTTTTTCCCGTAATCATTTCCCACCAAACACCAACATATTTAACTGGTTTAATCCAGGAAGTATCTTCAATTTTACAAGGATCATTCAAATTTAAAGTCATTTTTGAAGCTAAAATTTCTGTAGCATCATCACTAACCATAATGGTTCTCCAAGGTGAATGATCTGGTGCTTGCATGTAGCCTTTATCCCCGTTAGCATCAGGCGTTAACCAAGACTCAAAAACCATGTTTTTATCATCCAGATTCAAGTGCATACACGAATAATTTATTAAGGCAGCTTCGTGTAAATTGATATACAACCCATCTGTGGTTTTCATCATTAAAGAAGTTTGAACGCCTGTAGGTGAAAACGTTTTTTGAGATACATTCTCAGTAGTGGCTTTAGTAGTCAAACCTCTAATTTGAGATAATTTTGAAGTGGTATAATCGTATTCCTGGGTGTCATAATCTCCTGGTAACCAGAAAGCGGTGTGATCTCCTGCCATAGCAAATTGAGAGCGCTCTTCTTTAATTACAAAATATGTCAGATTCTTTTGTGCAGGAAATTCATAACGAAATCCAAGTCCATCATCAAACAATCGAAAACGAATAATCAATTGTCTTTCAGTAACTTTTTGATTTAAGGTTACTACTAATTCGTTATAATGGTTGCGAATAGAGGCTACTTCTCCCCATACTGGTTTCCATGTTTCATCAAAAGTACTGGTCTTTGAATCTTTAATTGTAAAATCGTTCAATAATGATTTGGCATCATTTTTTAGTTCTATACCTAATTTACTTGGCTTGACAACAACTTTACCTTTGTAATTCAAACTGTAAACTGGTGTACCATCATTTTGCAAAGAAAACTCCATTTGCAATTTCTGATTTGGCGATTGTAACTGTTGTGCAAAAATGGTATTAACTAATGCGAAACAGCACAGCGTTAATAAATAAAAATACTTCATTTGGTTCTGTTAATAGATTAATAAATTGCTTTAAAAGCATTCGATAACCAAATTTATATTGATTTTATTCTCCTAATTTTCATTAATAAAAAATGGTAGTCAAAAACAACATAAAAACAACACAAACAATTGATTTTAAGTGATTTAATTTGTTTTTTAGAACTAAAAAAAGTAGTAAATCTGTAGTTTATAAAAACAATAATAAACCTTAAAAAGAGAACAGAAGCTACAATTACAAAAGTAAATTACTTATTTATTGACCCGATACGCATCACATTTGCCTCAAATTCATCACGAGGTCCCAAAGCTTTGTTTCTTAATTTAGTTCTGTAATTATAAATTGTAGATAGAGAATAGCGTAAAAATTCAGCTATTTTTACACTGTCTGAAATTCCTAAACGGATTAAAGCAAAAATTCGCAACTCGGTATTCATTAACTCGCCTTGTTTCAATTTTATATCTTCATTGTCTATCAATAAAGCATTGAAATCTTCAATAAAATTTGGAAAAAGCAATAAGAAAGTCTTGTCAAAATTATGATAGAAATCTTTTAGTTCTTCTTCTATAAATTCTTTGGATTTAATCACTTTTACCAATTCGGCAGTTTTTCCACTCATGACAATTACATTCAATTTTCGTCTGTATTCATCTAATTTGCTGATATAAACAGAACATTGATCCATGTAGCGACCGATGTAAATTTCTTTTACAAGATTGGCTTCTTTCAGCGTATTATTGGTATCATTTAGCTTTTCGTTAAACAAATGCAACTCATTATTAAGCGCGATTAATTGAGAGTTTGCAGAACTAATTTCTTGTTTTGCTTTAGATAAAGTCTTCATTTGTTTGAATAATAAAAACAAAACAACCATTAAAAACAAAGACAAAATACTCGCACATATTAAAAACAAAATTAATTGTTTTCTATTTGTATCATTTTGTTTTTGATAAGCTTCATTGATAATAGGCATCATCTTAGAAATTTCGAATGTTCTTAAACGAGCATTGCAAAAGAGTGCGTCTTCAAGTGTTCTTTTTGTATATTTATAAGCTCGATCTATATCACCTTCTTCATATAAAATATAGGCTAATGAACGAAGCGAAATGTATTCTTTTTTTTCTAATTGCAAGTCGGAGATCGCCGAAAGAATTAACCATTTTTTCTCTTTTTCGTACTCTTTTTTGTGTTGATGTGCTTGCGAAATAATATAAGCAACGACAGCTTTATCAGGATTATTTTTGTCCATTTTAGAAAAATAATCACTTAGTAAACGAATAATTTCATCGTACTTTTTATTTTGAAAAAGCTTGTTAGATTGATGAATAATAAAAGGTTCTGAATTTTTAGGATAAAAATAATAGCTCGAATCTCTATATTGCTGCGTTAATTCTAAGTAGTTATTTTTTTCTTGTGATGTAGCTGCAAAATCAGACATTGAAAGATAAAGTGTGCTACAAACGCCAAAATAGGCACCTTTAATTTCAGGTGTAGCATTAATATCTATTTTATTTAACACATCTGTTGCTTCCTTATACATCCCTAAAGTTCCCATTGTGGAAGAAAGGTTTAATTTAGAGATATTAATTTTTGATAAATCATTTAATTCATCTGCAATTTTCATGCTTTTCTTAGCATAATTTAAAGCAGAATCCGATTGATAAAATTTATATTCTCCATATAATTTTTCGTAAATTTCATATTGATGAAACTTTGTGGAGGTAAGTTTCAACAAACTGCGGAGTTTATTGATTTCAGTTTCTTTTTTATTACGATAAAATTCGCTTTTGTCTAAAGTAGTATCCAATTCATTTAATAATGAATCGATTTCCACTTGAGAAAAAAGAAATAATGGAAAAAAAACAACAAGGATGGAAGTCCAAAATTTAAGCATTGTAAAGATTTTAGTTGTATGTTAAATTAAAACTAATTTATTAAATATTTCACATTTAAGTTCTTTTTTTTAACTCTAGAAAAACCTTTTTTATAAAAAAAGTAATTCTGCTTGCATTTTTGATATTATCTAAAGAGATATGAGATTCCGATAGAACCATAAAAATAACCTGTCATTTTTTCTGATTTTAATTCTTTTCCTCTGTAAACAAATGCATAAGAAAGATTCAAATTATTTTTTCGATACCTCAAACCTGCTTCTCCATTAAACCGGAAAGGCATAATAGCAAAAGTTACTGGACTATTATCATCAAAAAGACCGCCTTGTATGGTGGCATCATAAACTTGATAATTAAAATAAGGGGCTAGGTAAAAATAAAATTCGTTTGTCGAAAAACTTTTATCCTTACTCAAGGAAGCACCGTAAAAATTAGAATCCGAAAGAGCAACTAATTTTTTGATCCCAATTCTAGTAACAAAACCCGTTGAAAATGATGTAAATATAGTTCCCAATTTTGCTTCTGCCTGCCATTGAAAATCGATTCTTTCACTATTAATTGTACCTAAAAAAGGTTTGGCAATCATGGCATACAGTTGTATTGACAAGGCATTTTCAATTTGGTAATCCCATTCATCAAAAGCAGTGTAGTTAAACAAGCGGTGTGTACTTGATTGTACTTTGTCAGCAAAAGAATTAGGGCCAACGTAACCTATTTGGGCATACTTTTTTAAAACGGTTTGATTGGTGTAAAAATTAGTATTCCCAAATTCGCCAAAAAGATAACCCGCAAAAGGTCTGTCAAACATTTCTTCTCCATCCCTGTAAATATAACGAGGGCTATACATGTATTGCCCTAATTTAATCTGATTTACTTGTTTTAGGAGTTTTGGTTTCTCTTTTTTTGATAAATAACGATAGAAAATTTCTAATCCATTAGTATAATATTGATCATTTTTAGAAGAAGTATACAAATCATTTTCAGTAACAATACCTATTTCAATATTCGAATTTTGGCTTAGTACATTAGCCGAAAACAACAAGAATAAATAGATAAAAAGTACTGTTTTTGATTGCATCTAATACTCAATTTTGCCTACTGTACGCATGACACGCACAATTTTATCTTTTCTTTTATTGACATAAGAAGAAGAACTTGTTGCTGTATATTTTCTAGGACTAGGTAAAATTGCTGCAATTCCGGCGGCTTGTCTTGGAGTTAAATTAGCCGCATCTTTACGGTACCAATGTTCGGCGGCTGCTTGGGCTCCATAAACGCCATTTCCCATTTCGATACTATTAAGATAGACTTCCATGATGCGTTCTTTTCCCCAAATAAACTCAATTAAAACTGTAAAATAAGCTTCCAGACCTTTTCTCACATAACTTCTACCCTGCCACAGAAAAACATTTTTAGCCGTTTGTTGAGAAATCGTGCTTCCACCTTTTATTCTTCGACCTCTTTCGTTGTTTTTATAGGCTTTTTGCATGGCTGCAAAATCAAAACCATTATGAGAAAGAAAAGTTCCGTCTTCGCTGGCAATTACAGCTTTTTGTAGATTAATGGAAATATTCTCCAGCGGTTCCCAATCATGATTGAAATAAACCGGCTTGCCTGCCGCTGTATTTTCTATAGCACGAATGAGCATCAACGGAGTAAAAGGTACTGGAACAAACTTAAAAAAGACTACTAAAAAGAAAGAAATCCCAATAAACCACAAAACTATTTTAAATAAAATAATTCTTAATCGATTCATAAAACTGGGAGAAGTTTTCTTTACAGGTCTTTTATTTGGAGTAATTTTTGTCGCCATTATTGGTATGCTCTTAATGCTGTCTTTTTTACTTTATTGGGTAATTGGTAGTTGAAAATCCAAATTGGAAATTTAGAATCTTAGATGAAGTAAAAATACTTTTTTTAATTATTCATTCAATGAAATTCTCATTATTTCTAATTCATTTTAAATCGAACTATAAATCATTTGCAAAACACAACCCCTTTTTTCCTTGTTAAGAACCCAAAGAAGCAATCATAAATTAGCTATTTTTATACTTCTAAAATAAATCAAAGTCTCAAAACAAAAAAACGTTATAATTTCAAAAATAAAAATGGGAAACAAAAACAGTAATATTCCTGTAAAAGTATTTATAAGTTATATGATTCTAGTGTCGCTTGTTGCAGGTGTAGGCTGGATTTTATACACTGAAAATGTAGACTATTCGAAAATTGAAAGCAAAATAGCTTTCGAAAAAAACAAAGTTTTAAAGATAAGCCAACTCTTTTCGAATGTGTATAAAGCAGAAAGCTTAGCCCGAAAAACAATTCAGTCCAATTCCGAATCCGATTATAAAGATTACATCCAGGAAAATAATTCTTTACAGACAAGAATTGGTTCTTTAAAAAAAACACTTTCCAGCCAATATCAAATCAAATTATTGGACAGCGTGATGGTTTTGCTTACCGAAAAAACGCATAACATCAAACAGCTTAAAGCCATAAAAAACAAAACTTCTGATGAAGTTTCAGTTAACAATGCTATCGAAGAATTAACCCAATTAGAGTTTTCACTTAGCAAATTAAAACTACAAGATTTTACTAAAAACCCAGAAAGTTTAAGTAGTTATCAACGAAATGTTTTACAAAATTATATCGATTATCTCAATCAAAATATTCCCGATGATACCAGCAATACACTAACTAAAAAAGAAACCGATTCTATCTTATCAGCCTCAAAAAGGTTATTGAGCAAAGTAAAACTGGAAACCGAAAAGAAAAAAGAATCCCTAAGTATTCAAGAAAGCAAACTGCTAACTAATGAACTTTTAATTTCTGACCAGCTTAGAAAAGTACTTCGTGTTATTGAACAAGAAATTCTTACTTCTTCGATAAAAAACAATAATGAAAAAGAAAAATCATTAAAAAAAATCAACCAAATTGTTACCTACGCAGCTGTTCTAGGTTTGTTATTAACTATTGTTTTTTCGATTTTAATTACTAGTGATTTTTCAAAAACACAATCGTATAAAAAACAACTGGAAATTGCCAATTTTAAAACTCAAAACTTACTTAAAAGCAGAGAACAGCTCATATCTACCGTAAGTCACGATCTAAAAACACCATTGAGTACCATTGTGGGTTATACCGAATTATTAGGGAATTCGACATTAACCAGCAAGCAATCGTATTTTACTAACAATATTAAAAATTCATCGGAGTATATTTCGAGATTAGTTCAGGATTTATTGGACTTTTCGCAAATTGAGGCTGGGAAAATTAGCTTAGAAAAAAGTCCTTTTTCTTTAGCCGAAACCATAAAAGAAGTAGCGACAAATTTGCAATCGGTTTACCAACAAAAAAAAATAAATTTACAAATTTCGATTGATAAAAAACTCAATCAGCCCATTATTGGCGATGTTTTTCGATTAAAACAAGTGTTAATAAATATCATTGGAAATGCGTATAAATTTACTCCAGAAGGTTATATAAAAATAACTGCAACTCTAAATTCTAATAAAAATAAAGCCTTTATAACCATTGAAGATTCAGGAATTGGAATTGAAAAAGAAAGTCAGGATTTAGTTTTTGAAGAATTTGCCCAAGCCAATGAAACTATCGAAAAAAAATATGGCGGAACAGGTTTAGGATTAGCTATTTCTAAAAAAATTATTGCTCTTTTAGGCGGCGAATTGTCGCTAAAAAATAGTTCTAAAGAAGGAAGTTGTTTCGAAATAATTTTAGATTTAATCTTTGATGAAGAGGGGGAAATTGAAGAAACAACCACATCGTTTTACACACCGATTCATCAAAACAAAACCATTGTTGTGGTAGATGACGATCCCGATTTATTGCAACTCACCACCGAAGTTTTAAAACAATATTATAACGTAATTTCGTTTTCGAATGCTATACAAGCTTTACAAACTATGGCTTTTGAACATTATGATGTATTGATAACGGATATTCAAATGCCTGTAAAAGATGGTTTTGAGTTTATTAAAGAATTGAAAAAAAAGAAAAAAAATTACAACAATCAACCACTTATTGCGGTAACTGGAAGAGCCGATTTAACTGAGGATATTTACATCAATGCGGGATTTACAGCCGTGCTTAAAAAGCCGTTTATGCCTAACATTTTATTGCAAACTCTTGATGCCATTTTAAACAAAACAACACTTCCTGTTCAAGAAAATGAAGTTCAGAAATCTAAAAATCCAGAAGATCTTTTTACGTTAGATTCTTTGAATTTATTCTTAAAAAACGACAAAGAAGCGATAAAAACTGTTCTTCAATCGTTCATAACATCAACTAATTCGAATCTTTTTGTTTTGGAAAATAGCATTCGAACATTGGAACACGAAAAAATAAAACAAGTAGCACACAAAATGGCACCAATGTTCAAACAAATTCAAGCCAATGAAATTGCGGTTATTTTAAATTCATTAGAATTACAAGACCACAACGAGGCGGAATTAGCAAGTTATTTTTCTAACTTGAAATCTAAAATCGCAACCTTATTTATTGCACTCGAAAAAGTGATTTATTGAATATCGTACAATTTGAGTTTGTTGTACAAAGTTTTTCGGGTGATTTTCAACAATTTTGCCGCTTCCGATTTGTTGTTTTTGGTCTTAAACAAAGCATTTTCGATAGCTTCTTTTTCATTTTCTGACAAAGAAAAAGAATCTATTTTGCCCCTGTTTTCCTGAAAAAATTCCACAGGCAAAACGGCACTTTCTATAAAATCACCTTGGGTAAGCAAGGTAGCACGTTTAACACAATTTTGTAATTCTCTTAAATTTCCGGGCCAATCGTAATTTTGAAAAATAGTCACTACTTCTTTAGAAAAACCGATTACCTCTTTATGCAATTGCGTATTGGCTTTTTCTAAAAAGAAATCGGCAAATAAGATCAAATCTTCTTCCCTTTCAGCAAGTGAAGGCGAATGAATGGAGAATTCATTGATTCGATGGTACAAATCTTCTCTGAAATCGCCATTTTTAACTGCTTCACGCAAATCTTCATTAGTTGCAGTAATAATTCGGATATCAACCTCAATTTCTGTATTACTCCCAACTGGTTTTATTTTGCGTTCCTGCAAAGCGCGCAGCAATTGAATTTGATTTTCATAAGACAAATTTCCTATTTCATCTAGAAAGAGTGTTCCTCCATTAGCCGCTTCAAAATAACCTATTTTATCTGAAATAGCTCCTGTAAAAGATCCTTTTAAGTGTCCAAAAAACTCGCTTGCAGCCAGCTCCTTAGGAATAGCTCCACAATCTACCGCTATAAAATTATTCTCTTTTCGACGACTTTGTTGATGGATGCTTTGAGCAATTATTTCTTTTCCAGTCCCACTTTCTCCTATAATTAAAACCGATATATCTGTTGGACTTACTAATTTTATATGCTCGGCTAATTTCTTAGAAGCTGGAGAAATTCCCTGAACATATTCGAGTGTTGGAGTTTGTTTAACCGCTTTTTTAGTTGATTTTCGAATTGGATTTGCTTCAATTTCTATTGCAAGAGCATTAGAAATAACCATTAAAACCTCATCAGGATTAAAGGGTTTCGAAATATAATCGGAAGCGCCATTTTTAATGGCTTTAACAGCTGTACTCACTTCAGAATAACCAGTCATTAAAACCACGGGAATAGTTGGAAAACCTGCTTTAAATTCTGCTAACAATTCGATACCATCTGCATCAGGTAGTCGTAAATCGGTCAAAATCAAATTAAATGTTTCGTTTTGAATTGCCAAGCGAGCCTCAGCTGCAGAAAAAGCAATGCTAACCGTATAATCATTTTTGGTTAGAAATTTCTCCAATAATTTACAAAACGAAATATCATCTTCAATAATTAAAATTTTCGACATCACACAGGCACTTTTTATGCTAAATTAAGGCTAAAATTATTGTATTTTCATAAAATTATGCAAAAAAAGAAGGTTGCCCTCCCGAACAACCTTCTTTACAAACAATAAGCAAATTCGCGTGCTTATTTTTTTAACCAGTTCCCATCAACATCTGTAAAAACAGTAGCTGTTTGGTCTTTAACTGCAATTTCTAACTTGTATTCTTTTTTCTCATTTACATAAGCTTTAGACAACACAGCATCTGGATAGGATTTTTTTAAAGCTTCAACTACAACTGTTGGTACATCTTCTGCTTTAATTTCTGTATATTCCTCTGTTGCTGGAGCTACTTGCTCTGTAGGAGTTGTATTCTCTTCTTGCGCCTGAGCATTTATTGTTGATAAACCTCCTAATAAAATTGCGGCTGATAAAATTACTTTTTTCATGATGTTATATTTTAATTATTTTGAATCCATTTTCCTGTTTCGTCAGCATATAAAGCACCTTCTTTATCACCAACTTTAACTTGTAATTGGTACTCTTTTTTAGCATTTACAGCTGCTTTATTTAAAACTGCGTCTGGAAATGCTTTTTTTAATGCTTCTGTTACTGCAGCTGGAACTTCTTCTGTTTTAACTTCAGTATAGGCATCTACTTCCTGAGCTACTGTAGCCTGTTCTGCTGGAGCGGCTTCTGCTGCTGGAGTTGCTTGCTCAGTTGGAGTTGTTTGTTCAACTGGAGTTGCATTTTCTTCTTGCGCTTGAGCATTCATTGTGGTTAAACTTCCTAATACAATTGCGGCTGATAAAATTAATTTTTTCATAATGTGTTTATTTAAATTGTTATTGATGTTTTACACTTATGACAATGAAATTATTGTACCAGTATTTTTTTGGAATGCCAAAAAAACAAAAATACACTGATTTACAGTGTATTAAAAAATAAACATAATTTTGTATACACTGTAAAGCTGTGTAAAATGAGAACAAATTGTATCCTTTTTACACACTTTGACCCACAAAAAAAGCCGCACATCACTGTACGGCCTTTAATTTTATCGTTAAAAAACTTTATTCTGGATCATTCATTTTAAAAGTATCCATAAAAGCAGTGGTATAATCACCCGCTATATAACGAGGATCATCCATTAATTGTCTGTGAAAAGGGATTGTAGTTTTGATTCCTTCGATTACAAATTCGTCCAATGCTCTTCTCATTTTACTTATTGCTTCTTCACGAGTTTGAGCAGTAGTAATCAATTTTGCGATCATCGAATCGTAATTTGGTGGGATGGTATAACCTGAATATACGTGAGTATCTAAACGTACACCGTGACCTCCTGGCATGTGCAATGTAGTAATTTTTCCTGGCGAAGGTCTAAATTCATTGTATGGATCTTCGGCATTAATACGACATTCGATAGCGTGTAACTGTGGTAAATAGTTTTTTCCTGAAATTGGAATTCCAGCCGCTACCATAATTTGCTCACGAATTAAATCGTAATCAATTACTTGTTCCGTAATAGGATGTTCCACCTGAATACGCGTATTCATTTCCATGAAATAGAAATTACGGTGTTTATCTACTAAAAATTCTACTGTTCCAGCTCCTTCATATTTTATATATTCGGCGGCTTTAACTGCTGCTTCTCCCATTGCTTGACGCAATTCGTCTGTCATAAATGGAGAAGGCGTTTCTTCTGTTAATTTTTGATGACGTCTTTGTACCGAGCAATCTCTTTCAGAAAGATGACAAGCTTTTCCATAAGAATCACCTACAACCTGGATTTCGATATGACGTGGCTCTTCAATTAATTTTTCAAGATACATACCATCGTTACCAAAAGCAGCAGCTGATTCTTGACGAGCACCTTCCCAAGCTTTTAACAAATCTTCTTCTTTCCAAACAGCACGCATTCCTTTACCACCACCTCCAGCGGTAGCTTTTAGCATTACAGGAAAACCAAATTCTCTAGAAAGTTGTAATGCCTGTTCGTAAGATTCTAAAATACCAACCGAACCAGGTACACATGGAACACCAGCTTCAATCATAGTAGATTTTGCAGAAGCTTTGTCTCCCATTCTGTCAATCATTTCAGGCGCAGCTCCAATGAACTTAATACCGTGTTCTTGACAAATTTTTGAAAATTTAGAATTTTCAGAAAGGAAACCGTACCCTGGATGAATTGCATCAGCGTTGGTAATTTCGGCTGCAGCAATAATATTTGACATTTTCAAATAGGATAAGTTGCTTGGCGGAGGTCCAATACAAACCGCTTCGTCAGCAAACTTTACATGCAAACTTTCTGCATCTGCGGTAGAATAAACCGCAACTGTTTTAATGCCCATTTCTTTGCAAGTTCTAATTACACGAAGTGCAATTTCTCCTCTATTTGCAATTAATATTTTTTTAAACATCTTTTAAAAATTAGAAGTTAGAAGTTAGAAATTAGAAGTCAAGAATGCAATTGATTTGAATCTAAATATTGATTAAGGTTCAAATTTGCAATCTAAAATCTGTAATCTAAAATCTTAAATTTATGATGGATCTACTAAGAATAATGGTTGATCAAATTCAACTGGAGACATATCATCAACTAATATTTTAACGATTTTTCCAGAAATTTCAGATTCGATTTCATTAAATAATTTCATCGCTTCTACAACACAAAGTACATCACCTTTAGCAATTGAAGTTCCTACTTCAACAAACATTGGTTTGTCTGGAGAAGGTT
This sequence comes from Flavobacterium zubiriense, assembly GCF_041729725.1. Lineage (NCBI taxonomy): Bacteria > Pseudomonadati > Bacteroidota > Flavobacteriia > Flavobacteriales > Flavobacteriaceae > Flavobacterium > Flavobacterium zubiriense. The sequence continues at coordinate 274,400 of NZ_JBCFQL010000003.1, forward strand.
TTCTATAAAAAGTACCAATCATTGGTGATTTTATAGTAATAAATTTTGAGTCTTCAGCTACTGGAGCTGCTGCAACTGGTGGAGCTGCTGCAACTGGAGCTGCTGCTATAACTTGTTGTGCTGGTGCCTGAGCTGGCATTTGTTGTACATAAGTAAGCTCTGGAGCACTGCTTTCTAATGTTGTTCTAATGGTAATTTTAACATCATCCATTTCTAACTTTACCTCAGCAACACCAGAATTAGATACAAATTTGATTAGGTTCTGAATTTCTTTTAAATCCATAATATTTGTGATTTTAGTTTAAATTTATTTTTTGTCGTATGCCCATTTTAGATAAATAGAACCCCAAGTGAATCCTCCTCCAAATGCAGCAAAAATAATAGTATCTCCTTTTTTAAACAAATGTTCAAAATCATTTAAAACTAGAGGCAAGGTTGCTGATGTGGTATTTCCATATCTTTCGATATTCATTAAAACCTTAGATTCCTCTAAATTCATTCGGTTTGCAGTAGCGTCAATGATACGCTTATTAGCCTGATGCGGAACTAAATAATTAACATCTTCGTTAGTCAGATTGTTTCTTTTTAGGATTTGTTCACTTGCATCGGCCATATTAGTTACAGCATATTTAAATACTGTTTTTCCATCTTGTCTAATACTATGTCTTTTTTCCTCTACAGTTTGAATAGTTGTAGGATGAAGTGATCCTCCTGCATCAATTTTCAAAAAATCACGACCTATACCATCACTTCTTAAATATTCGTCCTGTAATCCTAAGCCTTCAAAATTAGGCTCGAATAGCACAGCTCCTGCTCCATCTCCAAATATGATACAGGTTGTTCTATCCGTATAATCAACTATAGATGACATTTTATCGGCACCAATTAACAATACCTTTTTATATCTACCTGATTCGATGTATGCTGCTGCAGTAGACATTCCGTATAAAAAACTAGAACAAGCCGCTTGCAAATCGTAAGCAAAGGCGTTTGTAGCACCTATTTGGGTAGCAACATAAGCTCCCGTTGCTGAAACTTGCATGTCTGGTGTGGCTGTTGCCATTAAAACCAAATCAATTTCTAAAGGATTTATGTTAGCTTTAGCGATTAAATCTGCAGCTGCTTTTATTGCTAAATAAGAGGTTCCTTTATCAGCATCTTTCAAAATCCTTCTTTCTTTTATTCCTGTACGCGAAGTAATCCATTCGTCGTTTGTGTCCACCATGGTTTCCAGAACTTGGTTTGTAAGCACAAAATCTGGAACATAAGCTCCAACTGCAGTAATTGCGGCCGTAATTTTATTCATTTTATTCGGATATTTTCCCTTCTATTACTATACAAAAGGAAACGTTTAAAAAGGGGTTAAAAATACAAAAAAAATCTAAACCCTTTATCTTTAAAAACTTCTTATTTAACGAAAATCATAAACAACAAAAAACTCTCACATAGTGTGAGAGTTCTCGTGTTTTCTATAAAAACGTATTATGCAAAAGTAGCTTCTGACTTATCAATAACCACTTGTCCTCTGTAATACATTTTCCCTTCGTGCCAGTAAGCTCTGTGGTATAAATGTGCTTCTCCAGTAATAGGACAAGTAGCGATTTGTGCTACTGTAGCTTTATAATGTGTTCTTCTCTTATCTCTTCTTGTTTTCGAGATTTTTCTTTTAGGATGTGCCATTTTACTATATTATTTATCCGTTAATAGTTGCTTTAATTTGTCCCAGCGCGGGTCTATATTCTCTTCTTTGTCTTCTTTTTTTACTACTTCTTTGACTTGTAATTCTTTCAGTTTATCTAAAGCTTCTGTTTTTAAACTTCCGTCTTTAACTCCTGGATGAACTCGTTTTAAAGGTACCGAAAGCGCAATCATCTCATAGATATATTGTATTATATCTATTTCAAATTCGCCGAAAGGCAAAATCAACAGCTCTTCGTTATCATTATTAAACTCTTCTCCAAAACGAACGATTAATTTCATTTTACCTTTAATTGGCAAATCAAAATCTTCCCCTGTTAAGTCGCAAGGAACATTAACTGTGCCTTTGTGCTTAAATTCTAACTCAAGCATATTGCTTTTCTTATCTAAAACTACTGCTACTTTGATATCCGAATTTTGAAATTCATTATAATCAAAGTTCTCAAAGAACGCATTATTTATTTGATACTCAAAATGATGTTTCCCTAGCTTTAAGCCTACGAAAGGAATTAAAAATTCTTTTGTCCTATTCATATCCACAAAATTTTGCCCTATTCCGAAGTTTCGGAATGGGAGTGCAAAGATATAAAATTATTGTAAATCCAATAACGTTATCAATCTTTTTTTATTTACATTTATTTTTCCCTAACTTTTAGTGGCTTTTCAGTAATTTCTTCATAGTGAATCCTTGAAGAATAGACATCTATAGCCAAATATACTGCTTCTTTAAACGAATTATAATCGGCAATTCCTTTACCAGCGATATCATAAGCCGTTCCGTGGTCTGGCGAAGTTCTTATCTTATTCAAACCCGCAGTGAAATTAACCCCTTTCCCAAAAGACAAAGTCTTAAAAGGAACCAAACCCTGATCATGATAAGTTGCAATTACTGCGTCAAATTTTTCATAATGTCCACTGCCAAAAAAACCATCTGCTGCAAAAGGACCAAAAACCAATGTCCCCTTATCAAACATTTTTTTCAAAACTGGCTTAATTAATTCTTCGTCTTCTTTACCAATAACGCCTCCATCTCCGCAATGCGGATTCAAACCTAAGACTGCAATTTTTGGATTATTGATACTAAAATCACGAATCAACGACTTTTTTACGGTGGTTATTTTTTTTACTATCAAATCTTCTGTCAATCGAGAAGCCACTTCATTAATAGGCACATGATCCGTTAATAAACCTACTCTTAAATTATCCTGAACCATAAACATCAAAGCATCTCCTTCTAATTCTTGCTCCAAATAATCCGTATGTCCTGGAAATTTAAAATCCTCCGATTGAATGTTGTATTTATTTATAGGGGCTGTTACCAAAACATCGATCAAACCTTCTTTTAAGGCTTTTGTTGCAGCAACAAAAGATTTAATAGCATATTCGCCTACTTTCTCATCATTGGTGCCCAAATTCAAATCGACACCTTCTTTCCAAACATTCAAGACATTGATTTTTCCAACAATAACTTGGTCCAATCTATCTATTCCATGAAGCACAACCGCCGATTCTAAATTTCGTTTTATAAAAGACAAAATCTTAACATTAGCAAAAATTACTGGCGTACACAGCTCTAACATTCGAACATCTTCAAATGTTTTAAGAATAACCTCGCTTCCAATACCATTTAAATCTCCAATTGAAATTCCTACGATAATATTTTCTGCTTTTTTAATCATATCCACAAGTTTTTATTGCTAATTTTGAAGTGCAAATTTAGTAAAATAAAACAAGAATGTTTACAGGAATCATAGAAACCCTTGGAACCATCCAAGAATTAAAAAAAGAGAAAGACAATATCCATATAACAATAGACGCTGCGATTACAACCGAACTTAAAATAGATCAAAGTGTAGCGCATAACGGAATTTGCCTTACCGTAGTTGCTATAAAAGACACTAGCTATACCGTTACCGCCATTGATGAAACCATAAAAAAGACCAATTTAGGAGAATGGCGAGAGGGGGATTTAGTGAATCTTGAAAGAGCCATGAAGCTAGGCGATCGATTAGACGGCCATATTGTACAAGGCCACGTGGATCAAACCGGAACTTGTATTTCAATTCAAGAAACTAATGGAAGCTGGCTTTACACCTTTGAATACGACGCCAAATTAAGCAACATAACCATAGAAAAAGGTTCTATAACCGTAAACGGAGTGAGTTTAACGGTAGTAAATTCGAAGAAAAATCAATTTAGTGTAGCTATTATCCCTTACACTCACGAACACACTAATTTTAAAGATTTTAAAGTAGGTTCTAAAATCAATTTAGAATTTGATGTTATAGGAAAGTATGTTTCTCGACTCAATCAATTACGATAACTGTTAAAAACAAAAAAACTCCAATCTTACATTGGAGTTTTTTGTTTTTTTATTTTTCTAATTACAACAAAAGAAGCAAGCGCAAAACCCGTTGCCATTAAAGCATAAATAGAAATAGAATTAGCAATAGGTACTGTACAATATGCTGCAGGGTCTTCCATACAAGCTTTATACTCATCAGAAGCATCCTCCTCCTGACCCGATGCAGGCGCTAAATCTTCGCAACATTCAAAACCAGGAGGAGGCTCAACAGGAAGCCCATTAGGAGGAGGAAGACCAGAACCGCCACCCTGAGCACCACCCTCAATACTTATCAACAAGCAGATGATTAAAAAAAAATATTTGTTTAACATTTCTCTCATATAATGGAAAAAAAATGTTTAGAAATCTAAAGTACATCTACTTCAACACTTGGACTTAATCCATTCTTACTAAACATCAAGAGACAAAGGTATAGCATTTAAATGAAATTAACACAAAAGAAAAACCCTTTAAACGTTAATTTTAAAGGGTTTTCGTCGATTATTATTGTGGTCCCACCTGGGCTCGAACCAGGGACCACCTGATTATGAGTCAGTCTCTTATCTGTTTCTCTTTTTTATTTTTACTTACAAATAGTAGTATAACAACATATTACCTAAATTAAAGATTTGTCTCTTTCTATCTCTTTTTTACACTTTTTACTTTAAATGTTTGACCTATGTTTGACCCACTTATACTCCTACACCATTTCTTTTGAGTAAGCTCCTATTATTTAACTTTAATAAAAACTACGTAATCAGAAAGTATTTTTATTTTTTCAGTTAAGGGTTTCGCTTTTATTAATGCAGAATTTGGCAATTCTATTTTTCCTTCTGTCTCATCTATTAGAAGATTTAGATATTTAATTTTTATTGCATAATTTGCATTATCAGCAATTGTCTTATTAATTCCAGATGAAGTTACACCTAATAAACTTCCGTTTTCATCAAATAATGGACCACCACTATTACCTGGCTGAATTGGAACTGAAATTTGGTAACTTGATATATCTCCTTTATAACCTGATTTAGCACTTATTTTACCATCCGTATATTTTATCTCTTTTCCCATTATTTCTGTTAAAGGAAATCCTAATGCAAAAACAGATGTTCCTACATCAGAAATTTCAGTTTTAAAATTATAGTTTAAAGTAGTTAGTGGGATAAAAGAATTGTCCTCTATTTTTAAAATAGCTAAATCATTATGTTTGTCTGAAACAATAACTTTTGCTTTATAAGGTTTTTTCAGATACTCAATCTCTATAAAATTAGCATCTTCAACTACATGAAAATTGGTTGTTATGTAACCATTTTTAGCTATAAAGAAACCAGTTCCAGAACTTTTCCAGTTTTCACTTTCTCCAGTTTTCACATTTTCATCATAAGCTGGAAAAGTTTTAAGGTAAATATCATTTTTCACATCTACTGTTTCTGAAATTAAAGACATAGTTGATTGCTTAACACTTACTATCATGTCTTTGTTTTCTGATTTGTCTAACATAAACCATTTTGATTTGAACAAACCAAAAGAAGCAGTTTTTTGCAGTGTTGCCTTAAGCTCACCAGTTTTCCAAGAAGTTCCTTCTGCTCCTGACAGATAAATTATAGAATAAACATTATCATTTTTCACAATTGCTAATTCATATTTTAGGATTCCGTTAAGCTTTTCGTATATACCTTCAATATCAGACATTCCATTTTTGTTCCAGTATTCCAGTAATTTATCTTTTGTCCAATCAGTTTTAGGGTGATTAGGCTTGATGTTTTCTTTAATACCAACTCCAACATCACTTGCTCCAAAGTAATCTTCTTTTTTAATTTTATCTTTATCAATAGGTGTTTTAGCTTGAACTAACTCAAATCCAAGATTTCTAGGGAACTTTGCTTTTGCTTCATAATTATATGTTTGACCTTTTTTTAGTGCTATTTGTAAACTTGAAGTATAGCTAGAACCATCAGTTACGGTAACTTTCGAATTTTCTGTAATAAAGGCATTGAACTCTAAATAACCACCATTCTTTAAATCACATATATATGTATCATTTATAAGTATAGAAACTTTACAGCCAATACACAAAGCTTTAGGTCTATAAATTTTTATTGTAGCATAACTGCTTTGTGAGTATGATTTATAAAAACCAACTATAACTAAAAGTAGTATTATTTTTTTCATATTTTTTTATTTCAGGTTAAGTTTGGTGAAGGATTAGTACAATTGAATCGCAAAATAATGTTTTGAGTATTTTTAGGTAATCATTCCATTTGCAATCTTCTAGATTTTTGGGTATCAAGTTCAGTTACAATATTTTTTTATGTATTCATATGAAAGATTATCTCCTAATTCTCCAGCTTTACTAAAATCCAAACAAGCTGTATCTTTTTGGCCTAAACCAAATTTCATAACTCCTCTAACTCCATAAGCGAAAGCATATTTAGGATTGATTTTAATTGACATGTTCAAGTCGATTATTGCTCCATCAAGATCATTTAATGCATTTTTTGCAATTCCTCTTTGTGCATAAGATTCGAAATTGTTTTCATCTATTTCTATAGCTTTGTCGTAATCTGAAACAGCCCCTCTGTAATCTCCATTTTTATGTTTTTCCATTCCTCTAAACAAGTAAGCATCAACATATTTGGGATTTAATTCAATAGCTTCGTTGAAATTTATCATTGTAAACATATTAAACACACCAGATTTTGGATCAGAACATAGCATTGCTTTATAGAAGTATGCTTCAGCATTTTTCGGGTCAATTTCAATTGCTTTGTCAAAATCTTCAAATGCACCACTGTAATCTTTAAGCATTTTTTTTGTAGTTCCTTGACGTATATAATATTCACTTGTTTGGCTAAAAGAATTTGAAGTAAAGAAGCTTAAAAAGATAAGTAATAATATTAGTTTTTTCATTTCTATGATTGTTTGAATTATTCTATAGTTAGTTTTATAAAGTCAACCTTATGATTTGCTGACTAAAATTTGAATGGTTTGTAATTATTACTTTAATTTATTTTCTATAAAAAAGCTCCGTTAACTCTAGCACCAAAACTTTTTTAATCAGTTATCTTTTACGATAACCATAATGGTCAAATATAGAACAAATTTTGACTTATCGTAAAAGATAATTAAAATTTGGAAAACTCATTACAAATAAAGGTTGGTAAGCGTATTCAGGAAATTAGAATTGAGAAAAATATATCTCAACAAGATTTGGCTGCAAGGTGCAACTTTGAGAAAAGTAATATGTCCAGATTAGAAGCCGGGAGAGCCAATGCTACATTGTCAACTTTAGAAATAGTAGCTAAAGCTCTAGATATAAATATTATAGAGCTTTTTAATTTTTAATGATCTTGTTTACCTACAAAGTCTAACTCTCTATCAAGAAGATACAGCATTAATAAAGCCTTATCATTTATGATTTTTTCATTTATTAGATAGTCCATGAGTCTGTAAACATATAAATCCTTGATTATTCCCCGAGAAACTATAGCTACAGGTTTTTCAAATTTTTCACAATGATAATCTAAGTTCTCACAAAAATCTAAATTTCTAAAGCAGTCACATTTTGATAATGAAGAAGTAACCTTATCAGGAAAAAGTAAAGCCAAATTAAAATTTCTACTTATTATATCATTCTGTTCTATAGAATTCCAATCCCATTTGTCTCTGTATTTTTCTAATAAAAGATAACTCCACTTGATTCTTGAATTGTATGACAGTATGTTAAAGTCTAATTTGTCGTTGTAGAGTTCAATGTCATCATCAGTAAACGGGTAAAGTTCTGTAATACTATCCTTTAAGAATTGCATCCTTTCATCTCTGGTTAGACTTAAATAATTTTCGAATTTATCCATATTGAAAAATGAGAATGTAACGAAACGCCAAATTAAGGAAATAGCTATTAATAGTAATCTGTAAAAAAGTAAATAGTTGAAATTTAATTATTTCAAGGTATATCTTTATTCGCTTACACTTTCACGTTAACATTCCTTCACTAGAAAAGCTATAAAAAGTAGCTTTTGTAATGATTAAGTGGTCTAT
>NZ_JBCFQL010000030.1:0-946 GCF_041729725.1 Flavobacterium zubiriense
AAAGCGATTCCACCTTCAAAACCGTTGATAGCAGCAGGAGCTACATCATCAATAGCTTCGATAAGTGGCGCATTTACAGGGATCGTTACAGTAGCTGAATCACAATTGTCAGGGAATTGTTTGTCACATATTTTATATTCAATTGAATAAGTACCTGCAGGAGTTCCTGTAGGAACGGATATTTGTCCTGTACTTATATCTAAAATTGGTACTAAAGCACCAACTGTATTAGGGGTTGCAGGAGTTACTATTGTTAGATTAACTTGGTCAATTATCGCAGCTACTCTATTTACAGTATCTGGTGTGTTTCCTGAATTCGGGTTGCTTAATAATACATTTCCAGCATTGGCATTTCCACTAGTTCCATTAGATGTAGCTAATAAGTCATTTACAGCATCTATTTCTGGAGCCGCATTAATAGTAACGTTAGCAGTTGCTTCACAACCATTAGCATCAGTTACTTTATAAGTATATGTTCCAGCAGTTAAATTAGTTGTGGCAGGATTAGTTGGGTTGTAATTATATGTTCCAGTACCTCCAGTTGTGTTTAAAACTACACTTCCAGTTCCTCCATAATAAGTAATTTGAGTAGCTGTTGCATTTAGTATTAATTCAGCAGGAGCTGCATTGATAGTAACCGTTATAGATTTAGAACAACCATTAGCATCAGTAGCCGTATAAGTATATTCGCCAGCCGCTAAGTCAGTAGTTGCAGTATTATTGAAAGTAATGTTTCCAGTTCCACCAGTTGGAGTACTTAAAACCACCGATCCTTTTTCACCTGCACATTTAGGTTGAGTTGGAGTTGCTGTGAAAGCAATTGCATCAGGAGCAGCATTGATGGTTACTGTTATCGATTGAGTACAACCATTAGCATCCGTAGCCGTATAAGTATAATCACCCGCAGCTAAGTCAGTAGTTGCAGTATTATTGAAAGTAATGTTTC
>NZ_JBCFQL010000031.1:0-933 GCF_041729725.1 Flavobacterium zubiriense
CAGGGCAAACGCACACTTTTTTTATAAAAAAAGGATAAAAGTTATTGATTTACAGTTGTTTAAGTAAATAATTATTTGTATATTATACTGATAATCAATAAATTAACAGTATGAATACAGAAAACAAATTAATAAGTATTTTTGGTAGCATAGAAGACCCTAGAAGCCATATAAACCAATTACACAACTTGGTTGACATCCTTCTTATTGGAATAATTTCAGTGATTTGTGGGGCAGAAACTTGGAAACAAATGGCAGACTTTGCTTGCTCAAAAGAAGAATTTCTAAAGAAATTTCTAAAACTAGAAAACGGAATTCCCTCTGATGATACTATAAACAGGGTATTTTCAGCTATTGACAGCAATCAATTTGAGAACTGTTTTATGGAGTGGGTAAATTCAATTTCAGAAATTACAAAAGGACAAGTTATAGCCATTGATGGTAAAACATTGTGTGGTGCTAAATCAAAAGGAGTAAAATCACCAGTTCATATGGTAAGTGCTTGGGCTAATGAAAATAATTTGGTTCTAGGTCAAGTAAGAGTAAACGACAAATCGAATGAAATTACTGCAATACCAGAATTATTAGATAAGTTAATGATTCAAGGAAACATCATTACCATTGACGCAATGGGAACCCAGACCGATATAGCAGAGAAAATCATTAAAAATGATGCAGATTATATTTTAGCAGTCAAGGAGAATCAGAAACAACTTTTAGAAGAAATAAAAGATGAGTTTAAGTTTGCTAAAGAAATAGAAATAGACACCAATATTGACATCGGTCACGGAAGAATAGAAACTAGAAAATGTAGTGTGATCTCTAACTTTTTATTCATAGAAAACAAAGATGAAAAATGGAATAAATTAAGTCAAATTGTTAAAATAGAAAGCATTAGAGAATTTAAAAACAGCGATAAGCCTTTAGAAAAAT
>NZ_JBCFQL010000032.1:0-700 GCF_041729725.1 Flavobacterium zubiriense
TAATGGAAATAACGATGGTTCCTGTACTGCTACTACGCAAGTAACCATCACACAACCTGCTGCATCAATAAGTGCAACAGCAATAATAACAAACAATAATAATTGTGTTGGTTGCAGCAATGGAGCAATAAACATTACCCCACAAGGTGGTACTGCACCTTATTCATTTATATGGTCAAATGGAGCTATAACCGAAGATATTATCTTATTGCCTAAAGGAAAATATGATGTAGAAATAAAAGATGTTAACGGATGTACTACAAATTACAGCTACTTTATTAATGAATCTGGTATCTCTATTACTAAAGATGGTACTTATGTAGATAAAAACAATGATGGTATTACCAACATTGGTGATGTAGTATCATACAAATTTGTTATTACTAATACTGGAAACGTGACTTTAACTAACGTAACAGTATCGGATAACAATGCTATTGTAACTGGTGGACCTATTGCAACTCTTGCTCCTGGAGCTTCGGATACAACTACTTTTACTGCTATTCATACCATCACTTTAGAGGATATCAATGCAGGAATCGTATACAACTTGGCTACAGCTACAGCAAAAGATCCGAAAGACAGTCCGGTAACGGCAACTTCTACGGATCCTACGCCTTGTACTAATTGCCCTAAAGACCCAGAATGTAATGATTGTACAATTACAGAATTGAATCAAACACCAAGCATCGTTTTAGTG
>NZ_JBCFQL010000033.1:0-559 GCF_041729725.1 Flavobacterium zubiriense
AAAATGTGACTTTTGATTACAAAGATTACAAACAAAATGGATTTAAAAAGCAGATGATCCTGACGCATCAGGAGTTTATTCGTCGGTTTGCCATGCATATTTTGCCCAAAGGATTTGTGAAAATACGGCATTACGGATTTTTGAGCAGCACTTGGAAACGGCAAAAGCTAGGTGTATTGCAAGCAAAACTCCAAGTGCAACCTACTGTCAAAACAGCTAGAGCCACTAAAATCAGAAAATGCCAATGTTGCAAAACGGGCAACTTGCATACGATTCTAATTTTTGACAAACGAGGACCGCCTCAGTGGTATCTTGGCGATAGCCAAAATTCAAGTTCCTGTAAAAACTAATTATACGGGTAAGGGAACTTGTGACCAATAGTGAAGGAAAACACGATAAAAAACCAAGCAATACACTTCAAAAAAAAGAGGACAACTAATCCTCTTAAAATATCTTATAAAACCTTTACGAAAAACCCATAGTGGACGGACATGTAATCGGTTCCGTTCAACAGGAGTTTCATTGTTGGCTTTTCAAGCCCAACGAAACTCTAGCTATT
>NZ_JBCFQL010000034.1:0-457 GCF_041729725.1 Flavobacterium zubiriense
GTGAAATTCTAAATCCTGATAATTGTGATGAAGCTACTGTAACGGTAAATGTTTACATACCTTCTATAGAAGTATTAAAAGAAGGAACTTATGTTGATACCAATGAAGATGGAAAAACAAATGTTGGAGATCAAATCAATTATACATTTACAGTAAAAAACACTGGAGGTGCTAAATTAAATAATATAACCGTTACAGATGATAAAGTGACTGTAATTGGGGAGCCTATTGAATTGAATATAAATGAAAGTGATGAAACTACCTTCTACGCTATTTATAATATTACTCAAGAGGACATCAATAAAAGTGTGGTTTATAATTTTGCGACGGTTCAAGGAACACCTCCTGTCGGAGAACCTGTAACGGCAACTTCTACGGATCCTACACCTTGTACGACTTGTCCTGTTGATCCTGATTGTACTACTTGTACGATTACCGAATTGGATCAAAATCCTAG
>NZ_JBCFQL010000035.1:0-420 GCF_041729725.1 Flavobacterium zubiriense
GTATAAGTATATTCGCCAGCCGCTAAGTCAGTAGTTGCTGTAGTGTTAAAAGTAATTGTTCCAGTTCCACCCGTTGGAGTACTTAAAACCACCGATCCTTTTTCACCTGCACATTTAGGTTGAGTAGGAGTTGCTGTGAAAGCAATTGCATCAGGAGCTGCATTGATAGTAACCGTTATCGATTTAGTACAACCATTAGCATCTGTAGCCGTATAAGTATAATCACCCGAAGCTAAGTCAGTAGTTGCAGTATTATTGAAAGTAATGTTTCCAGTTCCACCAGTTGGAGTACTTAAAACCACCGATCCTTTTTCACCAAAACATTTAGGTTGAGTAGGCGTTGCTGTGAAAGCGATTGCATCAGGAGCTGCATTGATAGTAACCGTTATCGATTTAGTACAACCATTAGCATCTGTAGCC
>NZ_JBCFQL010000036.1:0-396 GCF_041729725.1 Flavobacterium zubiriense
CTAGGATTTTGATCCAATTCTGTAGTTGTACAAGTAGTACACTCAGGATTTACTGGACAAGTCGTACAAGGCGTAGGATCCGTAGAAGTTGCCGTTACCGGATTGTCTTTCGGGTCTTTCGCTGTAGCTGTAGCCAAGTTGTATACAATTCCTGCATTGATATCCTCTAAAGTGATGGTATGAATAGCAGTAAAAGTAGTTGTATCCGAAGCTCCAGGAGCAAGAGTTGCAATAGGTCCACCTGTTACAGTAGCGTTATTATCGGTAACTGTTACGTTTGTCAAAGTTACATTACCTGTGTTTTTCACTACAAAGGCATAGGTAATTTGATCCCCAACATTAGTTTTACCATCATTATTAGTATCTACATAAGTACCATCTTTAGTGATTGCAATA
>NZ_JBCFQL010000037.1:0-370 GCF_041729725.1 Flavobacterium zubiriense
TACCACAGTAATGCCAGGATTTTGTGTTACCGGCGTTTCAGTAGGGGTATTGTTGTCTATTTGAGTTCCAGAAATATCGGTTACCTCATTACCTTTTGGATCTTTTGCCGTTGCTAAAGCGGTATTGACCACTTTACCAGCATCTATATCTGCCTGAGTAATGGTGTATGTTCCAGTAATCACCGCACTAGAAGCACCTACCGCTAAAGTAGCAATTGGGTTACCAGTAATAGTTAAACCTACCATTGGATCGGTTACCACTACATTAGAAAGAGTAGTATTTCCAGTGTTCGTTACAGCAAAAGTATACGTAATCACATCACCTAGAATTCCAGTTCCAGAAACACTAGCGGTTTTCACTAAAGCGATG
>NZ_JBCFQL010000038.1:0-334 GCF_041729725.1 Flavobacterium zubiriense
TTAAATATTTTGAAATGCATTACTTATATATTCTTTTTTCGGAATCATCTCAAAAATTCTATATTGGAGAAACAAATAATATTGATGAACGAATTTTGAAACATCAAAATCATTATTATTCTAATTCTTTTACTAAAATTGCTAATGATTGGGAAGTTGTTTTAAGTTTTATTTGCATTGATAAAGATGAAGCTATTTATCTTGAAAATTTCATTAAAAGAATGAAGAGTAAAACCTTTAATCTTAAAATAATAGCCGACCCATCGATTCTAAAAGATATTCTTCTCAAAAGAAAAACATAATTGTCCCTGGTTCTCCCGAAGCCTCGGGACTG
>NZ_JBCFQL010000039.1:0-315 GCF_041729725.1 Flavobacterium zubiriense
ATAATTCTTGAATAGTTTGATCTTCCAGATAATTATCAGGGAGAGAAAACAAAATAAAGGCTGTCCGAAAAGTAATTTTCGAACAGCCTCTTTAGTTTTCTAATGGCTGTTGAATCAGATTTTAGTCAGTAACAAAATTTCTGGTCTATCTAAATTCAATTAGTAATACATTAGCCTTTTTTACTCCATGGACCATGGTTTTTGTATGCTGGTCCAGTTAATTTTTGTCTATCAGAACCAATTTTCACTTCAACTAAATCTTGTTCTACAGTGTTTTTTCCTGGTTTTTGATTTTTATATGCAGGTCCCTGAAGT